>NZ_JBSFGJ010000140.1:0-20693 GCF_053596515.1 Nonomuraea sp. NPDC001684 | reverse complement strand
CCCCGGAGCCCACTGGGACGCAGACGACCCCGGCGAGGTCGTGGACCGCATCATCCTCGGCCAGTGGTTCGAACCCGGCGACGACATCGAACGTCTCCTGCACGTCGCCACCGGCCACGTGGGCGACCGGAACCATCTCGCCTACCGCCTCCAGGTGCGAACCGGCGCCACCCGTCACCTGGTCGAACAGCAGGTCTACTACGGCGTCGCCGGCGAGCGCATCGCCTGGCTGCGTATCCTGTGCTCCGGCTTCCGGCCCGTCCCGGACGGGGAGCCGTCGGAGGACTGATGTTGTTCATGGTGATCGAACGCTTCCGCGGCCAGGACGCCAAGGCCGTCTACCGGCGGTTCCGGGAGAAGGGCCGGATGACCGGCGAAGGTCTGGTGTTCGTCTCCAGCTGGGTGACGGCCGACCTGAGCCGCTGCTTCCAGCTCATGGAATGTGACGACATCGCACTCCTGCAACGCTGGGTCGCCGAGTGGTCGGACCTCGTCGAGTTCGAGATCGTGCCGGTGGCGCCCGGAGCCGCGACCGCCGCCGCCCTTGACGGCTGATCCGGACGTCGCCGGTCAGAGCATCGGACGTGGGTACCCGGCCGGGGGAGTGCCCAGCAGCCACGGCTGGTGCACGTGGGCGGCGGGCACGCCGGCGAGCTCGGGCACGTGGCGGCGCACGTAGTCGCCCGCCGGGTCGTACCGCTGGGCCTGGCGCAGCGGGTTGAAGGCGCGGTTGGGACGCGTGTCGTTGCCGGTGCCGGCGATCCACTGCCAGTTGCCCGAGTTGTTGGCCACGTCGCCGTCGAGGAGGTGCTCGAAGAAGTGCCGGGCGCCGGGCCGCCAGTCGATCCCGAGGACCTTGACCAGGTAGGAGGCGACGATGAGGCGGGCCCGGTTGTGCATCCAGCCCTCGGCCAGGAGCTGGCGCATGCCGGCGTCCACGATGGGCAGCCCGGTCATGCCCTCCCGCCAGGCCTGCAGCGCGTCCTCGTCGTCGCGCCAGCGGTGGCCGCGGGGGCGGTAGTCGTCCCGGTTGATCCGCGGGAAGGCGTGGGCGACCTGGTGGTGGAAGTCGCGCCAGCACAGCTGGCGGACGAACGGCTCGCTGCCCGCGGCCAGGTGGGCCAGTTCCAGCGGCGAAAGGCAGCCAAACCTCAGGTACGGGCTCAGCCGGGAGGTGCGGTCGCCGGCCAGGTCGTCGTGGCCGTCGGCGTACCCCGGCAGGGCGCGGCGGATCCACCGGCGGGCGCGGTCGCGGGCGGCGGTCTCGCCGCCGGGCACGGGTTCCGGCCGGGGCGGGCCCGGCAGCCGCCCGGCGTCGAGGCCGCGGGGCGTGGGGACGTGGTCGGGGGCCGCGAGCAGGGGACGGCGCCGGTGCCGGCTCCAGGCGCGCCAGTACGGCGTGAAGACCCGATAGTGATCGCCGCCCCCGGACGGGGTGAGCGTGCCGGGCGGCACCACCGTGACCCCCGGGAAGAGCTCGTACGCGATCCGTTCGCGAGCCAGCCGGTCCTGCCTGCGCCTGGCCAGCAGGCTGACGTCGGCACTGGCGAAGACCGCCTCGGCTCCCGTTTCCTGGACGAGCCTCATGGTCTCGGTCACGACGTCGCCGTGCCGTACGACCAGGTCCCCGCCACGCGCCCGCAAGGACGCCCGCAGGTCGGCCAGGCACTCCAGCAGGAAGCCGCGGCGGCGGCCGGCGGGGACGGTCTCGTCCAGCACGAACAGGGGGAGCACGGCGCGGGCGCGCTCGCAGGCGGCCGTCAGGGCCGGGTGGTCGTGCACCCGCAGGTCCCTGTTGAGCAGAACGATCACCGTGTCCATCGACGGTCCCTTCACGGCCCCCCGCGGCCTGCCGCGACCGTGCACCTCCCCCATGCCTCACAGATGCCCCGCCGGCCGCGCCCGCACGCGCGCGGCGGCAGTGCTGGTGGACGTGACGATGACCGGCCCGCTCCGGCATGAGGCCCGAGGGACGGGGAAGGTGCGTGGGCATGGCATTGTGCCTGGTGACCGGGGCGACGGGGTACATCGGCGGGCGGTTGGCGCCTGAGCTGCTGGCCGCCGGTCACGACGTGCGGTGCATGGTGCGCTCGGCCGGACGCCTGCGCGATCTGCCGTGGGCCGACCGGGTCGAGGCCGTCGAGGCCGACGCCACCGACGCCGAGCGCACGCGCCGGGCGCTGGACGGGGTGGACGTCGCGTACTACCTGATCCACGCGATGGGGACGAGCGGCCGGTTCGCCGAGCGGGACCGCCTGGCGGCGCGCACGTTCGCGGCCGCGGCGGCCGAGGCGGGCGTGCGCCGGATCGTCTATCTGGGCGGGTTGACCGCGGACGAGCGGCTCTCGCCGCACCTGTCGTCGCGGGCCGAGGTGGGGGAGATCTTCCTGCGCGGCGCGGTCCCGGCGGTGGTGCTGCGGGCCGCGGTGATCATCGGGTCGGGGTCGGCCTCGTTCGAGATGCTGCGATACCTGACCGAGCGGTTGCCGGTGATGACGACGCCGCGCTGGGTGCGCAGCCGGACGCAGCCGATCGCGGTGCGGGACGTGCTGCGCTACCTGGTGGCGTGGGCGGACGCGCCGGGAACGGTCAACCGGGGGTTCGACATCGGCGGGCCTGATGTCCTCACCTATGCCGACATGATGCACGGCTATGCCGCGGTGGCCGGGCTGCCGCCGAGGTTGATCATCCCGGTGCCGCTGCTCACCCCCCGGCTGTCGAGCCTGTGGGTGGGGCTGGTCACGCCCGTCCCCGCGAGCATCGCGCGCCCGCTGGTGGAGTCGCTGCGCAACGAGGCCGTGTGCGGCGAGCACGACATCGCCCGCCACGTCCCCGACCCCGAGGGCGGGCTGGTCGGCTTCCGGCGGGCGGTGTCGCTGGCGCTGATGAAGATCAAGGAGGCCGACGTCGCCACGCGCTGGTCCTCGGCGTCCACGCCGGGCGCGCCGAGCGATCCGCTGCCCACCGATCCCGACTGGGCGGGCGGCAGCCTGTTCGTGGACGACCGCAGCCTGGTCGTGCAGGCCGGTCCGGAGGCGTTGTGGCAGGTGATCGAAGGCATCGGCGGCCGTAACGGCTGGTACTCGTTGCCCATGGCGTGGCAGTTGCGGGGCCTGGCCGACCGGCTGGTGGGCGGGGTGGGGCTGCGGCGCGGCCGGCGCGATCCGGCCCGGCTGCGGGTGGGCGACTCGATCGACTTCTGGCGGGTGGAGGAGGTGCTGCCCGGACGGCTGCTGCGGCTGCGCGCCGAGATGCGGCTGCCCGGACTGGCCTGGCTGGAGCTCGGCGTCACCCGCTCCGGCGGCCGGACGATCTACACGCAACGTGCCATTTTTCATCCGCACGGCCTGCTCGGCCATCTGTACTGGTGGGCGATCTCGCCCTTCCACGGCCTGATCTTCGGCCGGATGCCGGTCAACGTGGCCGCCGCGGCCCGCCGCAGGGATCGGTCCGCGGCTACGAGCTGACCAGCGCCAGATCGAGCACGTCGATGCCGACCGGGGTGCGCTCGGTCGCGATCCGGCTCAGCGACCACGGACCGGGGAAGCGGTGCAGCAGTGCGTGCACCGCGATCGCGACCTCGTGCCGGGCCAGGTGCGCGCCGAGGCAGAAGTGCACACCGTGGCCGAAGGAGAGGTGCTCGTCGGACGTCCGGTCGAGCCGGAACTCCTGCGGCTCGGCGAACACCCGGGGATCCCGGTTGGCCGAGAGCACCATGGCGACCACCCGCCGGCCGGCCTCGACGGGGTGCCCGGCGATGTCGGCCGGGCCGGTGGTGAAGCGGTCGGTGCCGCCGATCGGGGGCAGGAACCGCAGCACCTCCTCGACGGCGGCGGGCACCAGCCAAGGGGCGGCACGCAGCCGGGTCGGCGCCTCGGGGTGGGCCGCCAGGCACAACACGGTGTTGACCAGCAGGGTCCTGGTCGTCTCGTGACCCAACTCCCGGCCACGCGGTGGGCCAGGTCGGCGGGCACGGGCAACGCGGTCACCCGTGCAGTCAACCCGGCGACCGCCGCGACCGCCACCGATCAACCGGGCCGCGGACGCCCGACGGGCGCCACAGCCGCGGGACCCGGCGAGGCACGCCGGATCCGCACCCGATCAGCCGGACGAGCCCTGCGGGCCGGCGTCCAGCTTGACCTCGTTCAGCCGGCCCGTGGCGACGTCGTAGACGAACCCGCGGACGGAGTCCTTGTGCGGGATGAACGGGTCGGCCTGGATGCGCCTGGCCGACTGGCGCACGTCCGCCTCCAGGTCCTGGAACGCCTCGGCGGACCAGTCGGGCTTGACGCCGACCTCCTGGTAGATGTCGTGCTTGAAGCCGTCGTCGGTGAAGGTGAGCATGCCGCAGTCGGTGTGGTGGATGAGGATGATCTCGCGGGTGCCCAGGAGGCGCTGGCTGATGGCCAGGCTGCGACGTTCGCCGGCGGTGACGACGCCGCCGGCGTTGCGGATCACGTGCGCGTCGCCCTCGCGCAGGCCGAGCAGGCCGTAGACGTTGAGCCGGGCGTCCATGCAGGCAAGCACGGCCACACCCCGGGCGGGCGGCAGCGGCAGGTCGCCGGAGTCGAAGGCGGCGGCGTAGCGTTCGGAGTTGGCGATCAGCTGGTCGGTGACGCTCATGGGGGACGTCCTCCTGTCACGTGCCGCGGCCCGCGGTCATAGTCCACATTCCCTACTGACTGTACATGTTATTGCCTCGCTGTGTAGCCCCCCTGCGTCGACGGCGAACACGGCGGTCGGCGACGGCGGAGGCGGACAGGAGGGTCGCGGTGGAGAGGCTGCCCCAGAGGGCGGCCGGGCCGTGGCTGGCGAGGGCGGTGATGACCGCCGGGGAGACGGCGAGGCCGAAGCCCGTGGAGAGCTGGAAGCGGGCGAGGGCGCGTCCCAGAAGACGGGCCGGCGCGAGGGCGGTGACGAGCGCCGTCGCGCTGCCGGCGTAGACGATCTCGCCGATGGTGCAGACCACGGACACCACGGCGACGGCCGGGGCACCCCAGCCGGGCCCCAAGGAGGTGGCCGCGAGGAAGCCGAGGTAGGACGCGGCGAGCACCACGCCGGCGAACGCCAGCACGGTCCGCCGCGAGAAGCGGGACAGCAGGACGGTCACCGGCACCTGCAAGGTCACCACCAGCACCGTGTTGGCCACGAAGACGGCCGCCGGCCACACCGGGGACGCGTGCATCTGCGTCACCAGGACCAGGGGCACCGCGATCTCGGGGACGTTGAGGCAGAAGACGTAGACCACGTTGGCGGCCAGCAGCGCGCGCATCCGGGGCGCGGGCCCGCCGGTCACGTCCGTGGCCGCAGCGGCGGCCGGACGCGCACGCAGGCGCACCGACCACGCCAAGGCCGCCGCGGCAAGATAGGCGAGCCCGGTGACGGCCGCCAGCGCCTGCAACGCGGCGGCGCCGCCCGCCAGGCACGCGGTGGCGAGCAGGGCGCCCAGGCCCAGAGCGGCGTTGCGCAGCGCGCGGCCCGCCGCGAGGGCGGCGTCGCGGTCGCGGCCGTGGGCGACCGTGGCCACGAGAGCCGCGTGGGCGGCCGGCCATGCCTGGTTGCCGATGCCGAGGAAGAGCGCCGCCGTCGCGAACAGCCAGACGTGCCCCGCCGGAGCGGCCAGCAGCAGCGCCACCCCCAGCACCCGCACCAGCATCGACGCGGCCACGACGGTGCTGCGTGCGCCCCGGTCCAGCCATCGGCCGACCGCGGGCATGCACACCAGGCCCACGACGACGCCGGCCGTCATGGCGATGCCGGTCACCGGCGCCGACAGCCTCAGCACCGTCACCCCGTAGAGCAGCAGGAAGGGCCGCAGCAGGCCGGTGCCGAGCGCGTCCACGGCCAGGGCGACGGCGTAGCGGGGGCCTCCGGAGGCGCGGACGAGGGCGCGCGGCCGGATCGTGGTGGTGGATGCCATGGCGTCAACCATGCGTCCGGCCGCCCGGGACGGCTCCGCCAGTTGACGGACACCGTCAACCGACGCGGTCGTCGGCCGTCCGGCCAGGGATGATGTGGGGATGACGCTGAGGATCGACATCGGCGGCCTGCCGTCCGGGCGGCTGCGGTTCGCCGCCTCCCCGCTGGCCGAGCTGACCGCGATGCTGCACGTGCTGGCCGAACCCGGGCACCACCCGCAGCTCGCCGGCTGGGCCGGGGACGTCTGGGCCGGGCTGCGGCCGGAGCTGGCCGAGCGGCTCAGGGAGGCGGAGTTCCTCTGGCGTTCCTCACGAGCCGACTTCCTGGTCCCCGCGCGTCCCCGGCCGACCCTCGCCGAGGAGCTGGACGATGTCGACCGGATCGACGACGAGACCTACGTGACCGCCGCGCTCATCACCACGTGCGGCAGCAACCGGGTGCACTTCGCCGCGCCGTCGCCGCTCACCGACGCGACGGCGCGCGAGCGGGCGCTGGACCTGGCCCAGGCCCGCGGCGCGCTCCAGGAGGCGTTCGCGGAACGGCTGCTCGCGGACCCGGCAGCCGTGCGGGCGCGGGTGCGCGAGACCCTCGAACAGTGCGCCGAGGCGTTCTTCGACGCCGCCTGGACGGGCGTCGCCGCACAACTGGCCACCGACCTGCGCCTGAAGAACGACCTGCTGAAGCGCCAGGGCCTCGGGGCGGCGCTCGCGTCCGTCTCCGGCGCCGTCACCCTGGCGCCGGACGGCACCCGCATCGTCGTGGACAAGCTGCAGGACAACGCCACCACCGCCCACGGCACGGGGGTCACCTTCCTCCCCAGCGTCTTCGGCCGCCCGCACCTGGTGGTGGTGCACGCGCCCGGATGGCAGCCGGTGGTGCAGTACCCCGTGGCCGAGGCGGGGCCGTCGGAGCCGGTGTCGCTGGAGACGGTCACGCTGCGGCTGGAGGCGCTGGCGCATCCGGTGCGGCTGCGGCTGCTGCGCACCCTGGCCCGCGGCCCGCACACCACCGGCGAGCTGGCCCACGCCTGGGAACTCTCACCTCCGGAGGTCTCCCGCCACCTCGCCGTCCTGCGCCGCGCGGGCCTGCTCACAGCCCGGCGGCACGGCCGTTATGTCCGTTACACCGTCAACGTCCCCGACCTGACGGCGTTGGGCGCGGATCTGCTGACGGCCGTACTGCGCTGAGCGGCTTCGGCTGTCAGGCTGAGGAGGTTCGAGCCGATCCTTTCGTGGAGATCCTTTCGTGGAGGTCAGATGCGCGCAGGCGTCGTGGTCGCCGCCCAGCCCGGTGTGGAGGATCTCGCCGTGCGGGCCGAGGAGCTGGGCTTGCATAGTTTCTGGGTGAACGACAGCCCGATGCTCCACGGGGACCCCTTCGTCGCCCTGGGGCTGTGCGCGAAGGCCACCAGCCGCATCAGGCTGGGCGTCGGCGTGACCTCACCGGCGCTGCGCTCGGCCCCGGCCGCCGCGAGCGGGCTGGCCAGCCTCAACGCCCTGGCGCCGGGCCGGATCATCTGCGGGGTCGGCACCGGGAACACCGCCCGGCGCACGCTGGGCATGCGGCCGGCCTCGGTGGCGGCGATGGAGGACTTCACCGCCGCGCTGCAGGACCTGTGTGCCGGGCGGAGCGTCGAGTACCGCGAGGGCGACCGGGCCCGCGACGTCCGGTTCCTGCACGCCGGGGCGCACGTGCACACGGACGACCCGATCGAGTTCGTCGTGGCCGCGCTCACCGGGCCGAAGGCCGCCGCCGTCGCCGGCCGCCGCGGCACCGGCCTGATCTCCTTCGGCCTGCTCGACCCCACCGCCTGGCGCGCCCTGCACGACGCCCGCCGCCACGCCGCCCGCGGCGCACCCCGCGACCCCGCCTCCTACGTGGTCACCGCACTGCACGTACTGGACCAGGACGAGGATCCCCGCGGCGACGCGGCCAGGGACGCGACCGGCCACCTCGTCCTGTCACTGCTGACCTTCGCCGCCGACACGGCCGCCGACACGGACGCCTTCGCCGGGCGTCTGGACCCCGGGGAACGCGAGGCCGTGCGGCGACTTCTCGACCGGCGCGGCACCACCGGCACCGCGCCCGACCGGCACACCAAGCTCTATCCCGGCTACCTCGGACGCATCGCGCCGGAGGATCGCGACCTGATCCTGCCCTCGCTGATGAACACCCTGGCCCTGGTCGGCACCCGCGACGACCTCCGCGCCCGCATCGCCACCCTCGAACGGGCCGGCGTCGACGAACTGCTCATCCAGCCGGTGATCGACCCACCCGCCGAGATGGCCCGCCTGGCCGAACTCCTCACCTGACAGGACCCGCCGCGCACGGGACCGAGCACGGCGAGCAGCCCGACACCGCCGCTCGCGCCGGGCCGCCGCGCAGGAGCAGCAGGACGCCTTTCCGCCCGCCGGCGGCCGGATCTTCATCTGCGCACCCGCCCTCCCTGGACGACGTGGGCGACCTCACCGATCGTCTCGATGTCGGCGAACGGATCTCCCGCGACGACGACGAGATCCCCGCGCGCGCCGGGCCGCAGGACACCCAGATCGGGCCGGCCGAGCAGCCGCGCGGCCTGCGAGGTGGCGGCCCGGAGCGCGGCCAGGGGCGTCATCCCCTCCGACACCAGCACCACGAACTCCCGCCAGCTGTCCTCGAACGGAACGGTCCCCGCGTCCGTGCCGAAGGCGACGGGGACCTGACCCGACAGCAGGCGGCATGCGTTGCGCAGGATGTCGTCGGCCACCGGCGCCACCTTGTCCCGCGCGCCCGCCGGCTGGCCCAACCAGAACCGCGGGTCGTCGAGATGGTCGATGTAGACGTGGCAGGCCCATCGGGTGGGCACCAGAGTCGTCCGGTGTTCCGCCATGATGCGCAGGGTCTCGTCGGTGGCGAAGGTGCCGTGTTCCACGCTGCGGACGCCCGCGCGCACGGCCCGGCGGACGCCCTCGTCGAAGTGCGCGTGCGCGGCGCTGGGCAGGTTCAGGTCACGGGCCGCCGCCACCAGGGCGGTCATCTCCTCCTGGGTGTAGGCGACGGTGTCCGCCGCGTCCGCGGGGCTGACGAAGCCGCCGGTCGCGGCGAACTTGATCCAGTGGGCGCCCAGCTGGCGCTCGATCCTGACCTGGCGGACGACCTCGTCCACCCCGTCCGCGACCGCCGCCGCGCCGCCTCCGTAGGGCGGCTGCAGGGTGGAACGGGGATCGCCGTGGCCGCCGCGGGCGGAGATGATGTGGGGGGCCACGAGCATGCGCGGCCCCTCGATCAGCCCGGCCTCCACGGCGCGGGCCAGCTCCACCGTCACCGGGTCCGCGGCGGGGCAGCCCAGGTCACGGACGGTGGTGAAGCCGTGCGTCAACAGGGTCCGTAACGCGGGCAGCGCGTCGAGGGCCTGACGGGAGGCGGGTCTGCCGCCCGTGCCGTCACCGGAGGCCACGTGCACGTGACAGTCGATGAGGCCGGGCAGCGCCGTCCCGGACGCCTCCAGGACGCGGGTCCCGCGCGGACGCTCCACGCGCGTGCCGGTCTCGACGATCCGGTCGCCGCGCATGAGCACCTCGAAGGGGCGCAGACAGTCGTCGCGCAGGCCGTCCCAGCCCTGCGCGGCGGTGACGAGGAGGTGCGGCTCGCCCGGGCCGGTCATCGGCCCAGGACCTTCGGCAGGAGGCCGGGACGGTGGGCGGTGGCCGGCTCCAGGGCGGGCGGCGGCCAGATCTCCTCGTAGGCGCAGCCCATCTGGAGCAGATGGGCGTCGGCGCCGGCAGGCGCGCACAGTTCGAGCCCGACGGGAAGCCCCTCCGCGGTCAGGCCGGCGGGCAGGCTCAGCGCGGGCAGGCCGAGGACGCCGGCCCAGTCGGTGTTCCGGATAAAGGTGGGGAAGGTGGGGTGTTCCCGGCCGTCGATCACCACGGACTCCTCGCAGGCGAACGGCTGGGCAGGCAGTGGAGTGGTGGGATAGACGAGGGCGGCCAGCCGGTGGGCCCGCTGATGGTCCGACAGCGCGCCGGCCAGACGGGAGAGGTTCTCGCACGCCGCCCGGTAGTCGGCGGCCGACGCGCGCGCCGGGCCGAGGGCGTCGTTCAGCGCCGCCCGCACGCCGGGCGAGGCGACCTGGGCGAGCACCTCGTCGAGGGTGGGCGCGGGCGACGTCTGGGCCAGGTAGTAGGGGATCTCCCAGGCCGCCTCGTACATGGCCACCGTCATGGCGTCGCGGGCGAGCGACGCGCCGGCGCCCGCCGGAAGGCCGGCCTCGACCAGCACGGCGCCGGCCGAGCTCAGCTCCTCCAGGCGGCGTTCGGCCACCGCGGCCAGCGACGGGTCCAGCCCTTCCCAGAACGGCCGGCGGGGCACGCCCAGCCGCAGCCCCGCCCAGCGCACCGGTTCGGGGGCGGGGCCGGGCGCGGCCACGACGGAGTCGAGCAGCACGATGTCGCGGATGGTGCGGGTCAGGAAGCCGGCGGTGTCCCTGGTGCGGGAGAGCAGAAGCAGGCCGCGCTGCGGATACCGGCCCGCGGACGGGCGGTAGCCGAACACGGCGCACAGGGCCGCCGGGATCCGCACGGAACCTCCGGTGTCGGTGCCGAGACCGGCCGGAGCCAGGAAGGCGGCCACGGCGGCGGCGCTGCCGCTGCTGCTGCCTCCGGCGAACCGATCGGCGGCCCACGGGTTGCGGACGGGGCCGAAACCGGGATTGTTGCCGGTGATGCCGACGGCCAGCTCGTGCATGTTGGTCTTGCCGAGCGCCAGTGCGCCGGCGGCGCGCAGCCGCCGCCAGATCTCGGCGTCCCGCCCGGGACTATGGGCGCGCAGCGCCGGCGTGCCGGCGGTGGTGGGATGACCGGCGACGTCGACGTTGTCCTTGACCGCGATGAGGACGCCGTGCAGGGGGCCGCGCCGGTCCGCCGTGTCGGCCTGCGCGGCGGCGTCGAGGACGGCGCGCTCGTCGCACGAGACGAACGCGCCGAGCGACTCCTCCGCGCATCGCCGGAGCAGACATTGCGCGTATTCGGAAACGGATATGCGCCTGTCCCGAATTGCGTTGACGGCCGCTTTCGAACTCCAGGCGGCCACGTCGTCACACATGAGCGTTCACCTTTCAGGGGCGCCGCACGAGCCGGCCACAACCCAACGTAACACCTCCGGGCGGGACGGAATGTCGGGCCCCTCATGGGGCCGGAACGAGAGTTCGGCCGACACTCAGGAGGCTTTTGCGGCCGGTGAGATGAAAGCCGCGAAAAGTCTGTTGTTAAGGCGCGAATATCCTGGGTAATCGTGCCGACCGACCGGAATCACCGGACGGCGGAGTTGACATGGGAACCGTTCTCGACGAGGTGACCGAGGATTCCTGGCTGCGCGGTCATTTCAGGGACGCCGAATGGGTGGCGGAATACCTGGACGCCGGCGCGCCGTCCGGCGACCCGATATACCTCAGCCTGGGGGAGACGTGGTCGGAGGCGCCTGAGGGGCTGGCCCGTCTGCTCGGCAGCGGGCTGCCGTCGTACGCGCACGGATACGTCATCTCCCAGTACGGCCTGCCCGCTCTGCAACGCCTGCTGCGCGGTTACATCGCCCGCACCCACGCCCTGCCCCCCGGCTTCACCGCGGGCGCCGGCTTCGAGGTCGCCGTCACGTGCTCGGGGACCAGGAACGCCATGTTCGACTACGGACGGCTGATCCTGGCCGACGCGCCGCGCACCGCGTCCCCCACCGTCATCGCTCCCGCGCCCGGCTGGGACTACCGGGGGGTGTTCGCCGGGCTGGGTTTCCGGATGACCTACCTGCCGCTGGCGGCCTCGCAGGGCTTCCAGCCCGCACCGGAGGCGCTGCGCGAGGCGCTGGCGCGGGCGGGCGATCCGCGCGGAGTCATCGTCGTCATCAACGCCCAGCACAATCCCACCGGCGTCAACTGGGACGAAGACCTCGTCGCCGACATGGTGCGCCTGACCGTCGAGGCGCGGGCGAACCTGCTCATCGACGACGCCTACTACGGGGTCACCGATCCGGGCACCGCGCCGACCAGCGCCCTGCGGCTGCTCGCCGAACGGCTCGCCCGTCCAGGCGCCGGGGACCGGCCCGTCCGCTGGCTGGCCGTGCGCTCCCTGGGCAAACAGTTCAACTGCAACGGCTGGGGCATCGGGGTCAGCATCGCGCCGCCGCCGATCCTGGACAGGCTCGTCAACGACTTCCAGCTCCAGCGCTCCTTCACCGCCGCGGTGCCGTTGCAGAACGCCATGGCGAGGTGGCTGGACGGCGGCGAGTCCGAGCCGTACCTGCGGGCGTTCCGGCAAGGATGCGCCGACAAGCGGGCATGGGCGGCCGACTTTCTCCGGCAGGAGCTCGGCTGTCCCGCCGAGGCGCTCTGCCCGGGAAACTGCACCAGCTACTTCCTGTTCCGGGTGCCGCCGCCGTACGCGGCGGACGCGCGCGACGGCGTCACCCGGTTCCGCCGCGACTGCCTGCGCCGTGCCGGGGTGCTGCTGGGCGCCGGCACCATGACCCCGCAGGCGGCGCCCGAGGAGGGACAGGCCATGGCCGTCCCCTACGTGCGGATGTTCCTCGGCCCGCCGCTGAGCAGCGTCGAGACGGCGCTGCACCGGCTGGCGGAGGCCGGGATGAACTGGGAGCGGTCATGCTGAGACGTCGTCGGCGCGCGACCGCGCCCGCCGGCCTGACCTACGAGAACTACCTCTGCCTGGACCGGCTGCTCGGCGCCCAGCGCCCGGTCTCGGAGCCGCCGCACCACGACGAGCTGCTGTTCATCGTGCAGCACCAGACGACCGAGCTGTGGGTGAAGCTGATCCTGCACGAGCTCGACGACGCGATCCGCGAACTCCGGCACGACCGGCTCCGATCGGCGTTCCGCTCCCTCGACCGGATCTTCGTGATCCAGCGGCAGCTCATCGAGCAATGGTCGGTCATCGCCACTCTCAAACCCGAGCGTTTCGCCGAGTTCCGCCCGGTACTCGGGGGCGCCACCGGCTTCCAGTCCGTCCAGCTCCGGATGCTGGAGTACCGGCTCGGCGACAAGCGCCCCGAACTGGTCGAGGAGTACGACGGGTCCGTCCGGCAGGACGCCCTGCGCGCGGCGATCGCGCAGCCGACGGTGTACGACGAGTTCATCCGGTTCCTGCACCGGGCAGGGCATCCTGTCCCCGCCCGCCACCTCGACCGCACCCACAGCTGTCACGAGGAACCCGACCAGGAGATCGTCGCCGTGCTCCGCCGCGTCTACGAGGACCAGCGGGCCCACGCCGCCGAGTACGAGATGGCCGAACGCCTGGTGGAGCTGGAGGAGCGGCATCAGATGTGGCGGTTCCGCCACATGCGCACCGTGCGGCGCGTCATCGGCGACAAGCGGGGGACCGGCGGCTCCCGCGGCGTGCCGTACCTGGCCTCCCTGGTCGACCGGCCGCTCTTCCCCGAGATCTACGCCGCCCGCACCGTTCTCGACCCCTGACCGGCACCGCACTCACGCGCCCAGGAGCCCCGCCATGAGCGACCGACCTCAGGACCCGCGCTACCAGCGCGGCCTGGAACTGATGAACGAGATCGACCCTGCCGACGGCGGACGCATGCTCGACGAGTTCGCCGCCATCGCCCCCGATCTCGGACGGTTCCTGGTCGAGTTCGCCTTCGCCGACATCTACAGCAGATCCGTGCTGTCGCTGCGCGAACGGCAGTTCGTCCGGCTCGCCGCCCTGGCCGCGATGGGCGTCGGCGACGCGCCGATGCGGGCGAACATCAACTCCGCGCTGAACGTCGGCGTCCCGGTCTCCGACATCGCCGAGACGTTCATCCAGTGCCTGCCCTACGCGGGCTTCCCCCGGGTCATCACCGCGATGGAACAGCTCAAGGCCATCGTGGAGGAGCGGCCGGACCAGGACTGACCCGACCGGCACACCGGCGCACGGAACGGCGCCACACCAGGACGGCCGCCGCGGGCGCAGTGACCTGCGCCTTGTCGCTCCATGTGCCAACGCGACGTCGCGGGTTCCCGTTCCACCATCCTGACCTGCGCCTTACCCGGTCCTGACGTCCGGCCCACGTCGAGTCAGACCGGCGTTCGCGGCATGGGGCGACGGGTAGGAGGCGGCGCCTGCCGGAAGGAACCTTCCGGCGCGGCGTCCCGCACGTCGACTCCATGACCAAGGAGTTCCCATGAAGCTGGAGCGAGCCTCCGCGGCGGAGGCCGCCGCGATCCTGCCGTGGTTCGAGGACTATCTCACCCGTCCGCATCCGGAACTGGGCCGGGCCAACGCGGTGTGTCCCTTCGTGCGCTCGGCCCTGGACGCGGGGACCGTCACGATCGAGGTGGCCGCGCTGGAGGAGGGGGAGGGCCTGGACGAGCTGTGCGCCGCGATGCGCGCCCAGGCCGGGCGGTTCGCCCGGCGGCGGCCGCCCGAGGGTAAGGAGGGCCTGGCCACGCTGGTCACCTTGGTGCGGGGCCTGCCCGAGCACCGTACGCCGCTGCTGGACGAAGCGCATCGGCGGGTCAAGAGAAACGTGGTGGCGGACGGGCTCATGATCGGTCAGTTCCATCCGGGCTGCCCGGAACCGGCCGCCCGCAACCCCGGGTTCGCGGTGTCGCGCGCGCCGCGCCCGCTGTTCGCGATCCGCCACATGGCCCTGCACGACATCCTGTTCCTGCACGCGGATCCGGCGACCTTCGCCGCGTACCAGGAGCGTTTCGCCGACCGATACAGCGGCGACGCCGCGCACGTCGATCCACGTTTCGCCGAGCTCTACCGGGCCGCGGCCCAAGGGCCGGGGACGACTGCCACCAAGACGCCGTACATCGACTACCAGAGCATCGACGTGCTGCTGTCGTTGCAGCACCCGCACACCCGCCAACCGGCCGAGATGTCGTTCTATCTGGTGGGCCAGGTCAAGGAACTGCTGTTCAAGCTGGTGTACGAGGAGGCCTGCGCCGCCCGGCTGGCCTTGGTCGAGGACCGCGTGGACGACGCTACCTGGGCCCTGCGGCGCGTGTGCCGGACCATCGACCTGCTGGCCGACGCCTGGTCGGTGCTGGAGACGATCTCACCGCCGGAGTTCGGCGCCTTCCGCGGCGAACTGGACGGCGCCTCCGGGATCGACTCCTACATGTACCGCATGGTGGAGTTCGTGCTCGGCCACAAGTCCGAGCAGATGGCGCGCCGGCACGCCGGGGTGCCGGGCGTGGCAGAGCAGGTCTACCGGGCTCTTCGCCAGACCAGCCTCTACGACGAGGCGACCGCCCTGCTGGCCAGGCGCGGGACGGAGACCGGTGTGCCAGGCCGTCCCGGCGAGCCCGGCGGTGAGGCGTTGCGCGCGGCATGGGCCGCCCTCTACCGCGACCGCGGGCCGGACGACGACCTGTTCCGGCTGGCCGAGGCGCTGACGGACGTGGCCGCCGCCTTCGGCAGATGGCGCTCGTGGCACCTGCTGACCGTCGAGCGCACCATCGGCGGCGTGCCCGGCACCGGCGGCACGGCAGGTGTGGGCTGGCTGCGCCGCAGCGTCGAGCACCGTTTCTTCCCCGAGCTGTGGCAGGCCAGGTCCGACCTCGGGCCGGACCACGCCCGGCCGGCACTGAACCCCGAGCACTGCCCCGCCGCCCGCGACAAGGGCTGACCCGCGCCCTCGCGCATCGCATCCCGCCCTGCCGAGCCGCCATCGAACGGAGAAAAGACCATGTCCGACGCCGACCATGTGGCCCAGGCCATTCTCGACGACTACGCCGCCCGCAGCCCCTCCTCACGGGCCGCCTTCCGAGCTGCGGCGGAGGTGCTGCCCGGCGGCGACACACGTTCGATGATCACCTACACGCCGTACCCGCTGTACTTCGACGAGGGCGAAGGCGCCCACGTCAAGGACGTGGACGGCAACCGGTATCTCGACGTGCTGTCCAACTACGGCGCGCTGGTCCACGGGCACAACCATCCCGCCCTGGTGGCCGCCGTGCGCGAGCAGGTCGGGCGGGGCACCGCGCCCGGCGGTCCCAGTCTGCTGCAGATTCAGCACGCCGAGCGGCTGTGCGCCCGGGTCCCCGCGCTGGAACGCCTGCGTTACTGCAACTCCGGCACGGAGGCGACGATGTGGGCCATCCGCACGGCACGCGCCTTCACCGGCCGCGACCTCATCGTCAAGATCGACGGCGGCTACCACGGCACCCACGACTGGGGCCATGTCAGCGCCTTCATCACCTCCGGTCCGCGTTTCCCGCAGCGACTTCCCGGCCTGCCCGACGCCCGCCTGGCCCAAGGCGTGCCGCGCGCGGTGCTGGAGTGCGTGGTGACCGTTCCGTTCAACGACCTCGACGCCGTCCGCAGGGTGCTGCGCGCCTGCCGCGGCGAAGTGGCGGGCGTGCTGGTCGAGCCGATGCTCGGCGTGGGCGGCGGAGTGCCCGCCGAGCCCGGATACCTGGAGGGCCTGCGGACGGCCACCGAACAGGAGGGCGTGCTGCTCATCCTGGACGAGTGCGCCACCTTCCGCATCGGCCCCTGGCAGGTCCGCCACGACCTGCGGCCCGACCTCACCACCTTCAGCAAGATCATCGGCGGCGGGCTGCCCATCGGCGTGTTCGGCGGCCGGGCCGACGTCATGGCGATCTTCGACCCGTCCGGGCGGGACCCCGTCTACCATGCGAGCGCGTTCGGGGCCAACAATCTCTCGCTGGCCGCCGGCATCGCCGCGCTCGACCATTTCGGCCCCGACGACATCGACCGGCTCAACGCCATGGGCGAACGGCTGCGTGCCCTGCTGGACGAGGCCGCCCGTGAGCGCGGCATCGCGGGCCACGCCGTGGGAGCGGGCTCGCTCGGCTACTTCCACTTCGGCGCCGACCGGCCCCGTGATGCCGCCGCGACGGCCGCCCTGCGGCACGGACGGGAGGACCTGCGTGCCCTGCTCCACCTGCACCTGCTCAACCAGGGATTCCTCACCGCCCGGCACGGCCTGTTGTGCCTGGGCCTGCCGATGGACGACGCGGACGTGACCGCCTTCGCCGCCGCCTTCGCCCACGCCCTCGACACGTTGCGCCCCTACCTGGCCGAGCGCCATCCGGATCTCCTGGCGCCTGCTCCGGCGATGCCATGAGTCGTCCTGCCCGCTCGCTCGCGCTGACCGCGCGACTGCTGCGCGAGGGCCGTCTGAGCTGCGAGGAACACGCACGCGACATCCTGGATCGGTGTGCCGAGCACGCCTCGTGCAACGCCTTCGTCACCCTGGACGCCGACCGCCTGCTGACCGCGGCGCGGGCCGCCGATCGCGCTGACCCCGCCGCCCGCCGTCCCCTGCACGGCATCCCGCTCGCCGTCAAGGACAACATCGACGTCGCCCTCCTGCCCACCACCGCCGGAACTCCGGCCCTGAGCCGCCATCGGCCCGGCCGTTCGGCGGAGGTGTGGCGGCGTCTGGCCGGCGCCGGCGCCCTGGCCCTGGGCAAGACCGGCATGCACGAGCTCGCCTACGGCGTCACCGGCCAGAACGCCGCCTTCGGCACCGTGGGCAACCCGGTCGTCCCCGGCCACATCTGCGGCGGCAGCAGCTCGGGAACGGCCGCGGCCGTCGCCGCCGGGCTCGCCCCGGCGGGACTCGGCACGGACACCGGCGGCTCGGTCCGCATCCCGGCGGCGCTCTGCGGCCTGGTCGGCATGCGTCCGACCACCGGTCGCTATCCGGCCGCCGGAGTCCTGCGCATCTCCCGGACCCGGGACACCGTCGGCGTCGTCGCCACGGACCTGGCGGACGTCGCCTTCCTCGACGGCCTCCTGGCCGCGGACCCGGCAGAGCGGTACGCGTACCCGCGGGCACCGCTGCCCCCTGACGGGCGGATCCGGCTCCTGCTGCCACGGCCGGCCTGGACGGGGCTGGACCCCCGGGTGGCCGCCGTGGCCGCCGGCTGTCTGCGGGAGTTGCGGTCCGCCGGAGCCGACCTCGTGCAGGTCGACCTGCACGATTCGGCCGACCTGCTGGGCGAGGCCGCGCTGCCGGTGCCGCTGCACGAGACCTGGCACGAGCTGGCCTTCTACCTGGCCCGCTGCGAGACCTGCCGCGACCCCGGCGAACTGATCCGCCGGATCGCCAGCCCAGACGTGGCCGACGTGCTCGCTCCACTGCTGCACGGCCCAGTGGTCCCCGCCGAGCGCTACCGGCACGCCCTGCGCGTTCAGGACGACCTCGCCGGCGCAGCCGCCGGCCTGCTGCGCGAGCACCGGGCCGACGCCTTCCTGTCGCCCACGACCATCCTGCCCGCCGCGCCCGCGGACGTCGGTGCCGAGGTCAGCGTGCTCGACCGGCCCGAGCCGGTCTTCCTCTCCTACATCCGCAACACCGCCTTCGCCGCGGTCATGGGCTGGCCGTCGATCAGCCTGCCCGCCGGTACGACCCCCGAAGGGCTGCCTGTCGGGCTGCTCCTCGACACCCCGCCCCATACCGACAGATTTCTGCTCGCACTGGCCGCGCGATGCGCCGGGATTTGGCGTTCCTCCGCCGAACCGGCCGGCGGCCCCGCCCACCGCGCCCCTTGAGGAGGAGCCGTGTCCGACTTGTGGGACACCGACACGCTCGACCTGCCCGCCTATCTGGCCCGCGTGAGTCCCGGCACGCTGCCCGGCACCGCCGGACCGTCCCTGCTGACCCGATTGCACCGGGCCCATGCCACCACGCTGCCGTTCGACAACATCGACCTGCTCCTCGACCGCACGCCGAGCCTGTACGTCCCTGACATCGTGGACAAGATGTGCCGACGGCCGCGCGGCGGCTGCTGCCACGAGCACAACCTGCTCTTCGGCTGCGTCCTGGAACGCCTCGGCTTCCGCGTGGACCGCCTGGCGGCCCGGGTCATCCTCGGCGGCCGTGGCCCGCGCCCCCGCACGCACATGGCCCTGCGGGTCCTGGCCGACGGCGACGCCTGGCTGTGCGATGTGGGCTTCGGCGAGGAGGGCTTCCTCGACCCGCTGCCGCTGCGGCCGGGCGAGGTGACCGCACAGGGCTCGCGCGGGTTCCGCGTCCGGACCCACCGGGACCACCAGTGTCGTGTGGAGGTGAACCGGAACGGGGAGTGGGAATGCCTGTACCTGCTGAGCCTGGAGGCCCGCCCGCCCGTCGACTTCGCCGTCGCGCACCACTACCTCAGCACGCATCCCCGCTCGATGCTCAAGCGGGAGCTGTACCTGCAGCGGCTGTCCGGCGCCACCCGGCTGAAGCTCCGCGGTCACACGCTGACGCGGGTCACCGCGGAGCACGTCGAGGAGAGCTCGGTGGATTCCGACGGCCTGCCCGACGTGCTGAACGCCTTCGGCATCGTCCTGCGCGAAGAGGAACTGGCGGCGCTGCGGCGACGGGTCGCGGCGACATCCGAGGCGCACGGCAGGAGACACGATGCACGCGCTACATGACGTCCTCGACAGCGGCCGGCTGGCCAACCCGCTGGGCGACGCCCGCCTAATCGAGCATTACCGGAGCTCGGGCGGCGATCCGGCCGCCCTCATCTATCTCAGTCTGGGGGAGACCTGGACACAGGCGGCTCCCGGCCTCGTGGCCGCCCTGTCGCGGGGGCTGCCCGATCTGAGCCATGGTTACACGCTCTCGCCGTACGGGCTGCCCGACCTGCGACGCGCGCTGACCGAGCACATCGCCACCACGCACCGGTTGCCGCCCCCGTCAGGCCCGGCCGACTACGACGTGGCGGTCAGCCAGGACGGCACCCGGGCTGCCATGTTCGACTTCGGCCGGCTGCTCGTACGCGACGGCGCGGCGCCGCCCACCGTGCTCGTCCCGGCGCCCGGATGGGACTACCCCGGGGTCTTCGCGCCTCTCGGGTGCCGTGTCCGGTACTACGCGGTCGATGCCGAGCAAGGCCACCAGCCCGTCCCTGACCAGGTGGCGGCGGAGCTGGAACGAGCGGCGGCGACCGGCCGCCCGCTGTTGGTGCTCAACGCCCAGCACAACCCCACCGCCGCGAACTGGGACGCGCGAACCGTCCGGGCCATGATCGCCACGGCCCTGGACCACCGTGCCGCCGTCCTCGTGGACGACGCCTACTACGCCGTTCACGACCCGGACGTCCGGCCCACCGACACGCTGAAGATCCTGCTGGCGGAGATCGGGCGGCATCCGCGGGGTGCGCCGCCCTGGCTCGCCGTCCGCACGCTCGGCAAGCAGTTCCACTGCAACGGCTGGGGCGTCGGCGCTCTCACCGCTCATCCGGGAACGCTGGCGGCCCTGGCCGCGCTGCAGCACCATCACTCCTACGGCAGCGGCCTGCCCCTCCAGGCCGCCATGGCCCGCTGGCTGCGCGACCCCGCCTGCGAGATCTACCTGCGGGCCATGCGAGCCCACTACGCCGACGCCCGCCGGCACGCCGCCGCACGCCTGACCGCCGATCTCGGTTTCCCCCGGCACGCCTGCCACGCGGGCCAATGCACGTCCTACCTGCGCCTGCGCGTCCCGCCCCGGTACGTGGACGAGACCGGCGGCGAAGAGGGCTATCGCCGTCTCTGCCTCGACCGGGCAGGCGTCCTGCCGGGCACGGGCAGCATGGTCACCCCTGGCCCTCCCGGCGACGGCCACGCCCACGTGCGGCTGTTCCTCGGCCACCCTCGGCCGATCCTCGACGAGGCGCTCGACCGCCTGGCCCGCCACGGACTCGGCTGGGCATGACACCGGCCGCCGCGGTACGGACGGTCGCTCAGGGCGCCGCCGGGGACGACCCGAGCCGCCGGGAGTCCGCCAGGGTGGGGACGATCGCCACCGGACACGCCGAGCGCCGGATCAGCCGGGCCAGCCCCCAC
>NZ_JBSFGJ010000139.1:0-20773 GCF_053596515.1 Nonomuraea sp. NPDC001684 | reverse complement strand
AGGAGTGTTTGGCTTCCTGGGCGGCGCGGGAGACGCGGGCGCCTGGGGTGCCGGTGAAGCCGTGGTGGCCGCCGGCCCACACGTGCAGTTCCGCCTGGCCGCCGGTCGCCCAGATGCGGCCGGCGAACTCGACCGCCTCGTCCCGGAACACCTCGGCCGCCCCGACCTCGACGAAGACCGGCGGCAGCCCCGACAGGTCGGCCGCCCGCGCCGGGACCTCGTGCGGCAGCACGTCCGGGCCGCCGCGCCGGTCGCCGAGCAGGGCGGTCCAGGCGGTGTCGTTGTTGTTGCGGTCCCAGGCGCCGATGCCGTCGTACTGGAGGCTCGACACGGTCGAGTTCCGGTCGTCGATCATGGGTGCGCCGACGTAGAGCCCGGCGGCGGCGGGGCCGTTCCGGTCGCGGGCCATGATGCCGACGGACGCGGTGAGCCCGCCGCCCGCGCTGAAGCCGGACACGAGCAGCCGCCCCGGGTCGAACCCCAGCTCCTCGGCGTGTCCGGCGGTCCAGACGAAGCCCGCGTAGCAGTCCTCGGCCGCCGCCGGGGCCGGGTTCTCCGGGGCGAGCCGGTACTCGACCGTCACCCCGACCATGCCGTGCGCCAGGGCCGCCTGGATCAGGCCCTCGATGCCGAAGAAGCGGGTGCCGAGGATCATCCCGCCGCCGTGGATCTCGTACACGGCCGCCGCGCCGGGCGCGGGGCCGCCCTTGGGACGGACGACCGTGAGCGTGACGTCGGGAGCGCCCTCGGGGCCGGGCACGTCCACGTCCCACCACTCGACGGGACGGCCGGCGACGATCGTCTCCATGGGCGGGATGAGCTCGGCGAAGATCTCGCGGTTGCGCTGGATGGTGTCCGCGCGCAGCGGAACGCTCTCGACCGCCGCCAGGAACGCCGCGAGACCTTCCGCCAGCTCAGGGTCGTAGGGAACGGGGACGTAGCTCATCGTGCCGCCTCTCGGAGCCGAACGGGCGGCTTAAAGTCTACGAGCGTAGAAGCGGTCTGTCCTGATATACACGGGTACGCGATCAGTCCGACCATGTCCCCCAAGGAGAAGACCATGGTGAAGAGACTCCTCGAAGCGACCCCGCTACGCGCGGGGGTCGTCGCCGCCCTCGCACTGACCGGCACGCTGCTGACCTCCGCCCCGGCCGGCGCCGCCACGGCGGGCCTGCAGGCCGCGGCCGTCCAGACCTCCTCGGCCGTCCAGGAGGCGGCCTCCCGCCCGGCCAACGGCCGGATCGTCTACGACCGTCTCAGCGGCGGCCGCGGCGTACTCAAGATCAAGAACGGCACGTCGAAGGACGGCGTCGTCACCATCGTCAAGGGCCGGACCAAGGCGATCAGCGTCTACGTCCGCGCGCGGTCCACGGCCCGCATCCGGGACGTCCGGGACGGCACGTACCGCATCTTCTTCACCACCGGCTACCGGTTCAGCGTGTCGAAGGGCCGCTTCACCAGGGGTGCGACGTACCAGAAGTTCAACGACCGGCTGCGCTTCCGCACGACCTCGACGCAGTACACCATCTGGACGCTGACCCTGAACCCGGTCAGGGGCGGCAACGCCCGCACCAGCCCCGTGAACCCCAAGGACTTCCCCTGATCGGGGCCTGAGCGGGCGCGCCTCCCGGTCAGTCCTTGCCGGAGCCGCCGAACCCGCCGAACCCGCTGAGAACGCGGTCGACCTGGACGTACAGCCGGGGCGGCAGGTGCGGCAGCACCCGGGAGTGCCGCTGGCCGAGCAGCGCGATGAACTCGACCGGCGAGAGGTCGATGTAACGCGTCAGGTTCTCGTACCACTGGGCGCTGAGCCGGGCCGACTTCTGGTGCGGGCGGATCGCCTTGCGGCGTTCGCGGTCGTAGCGGGCGAGGGCGGCCGGGAGCTCCGGCTCCTGGTTCAGCGCGTTGACCAGGAAGGCGGCGTCCCCGAAGGCCAGGGCGGTGCCCGCGCCGATGGAGTAGTGGGTGGTGTGCGCGGCGTCCCCGAGCAGGACAAGGTCGTCGTGGTACCACGTGCGGTTGGTCAGCGTGCGGAAGTTCAGCCAGTACGCGCTGCCGTCGGTGTGCGCCCGTCCGATCAGCGGATGGCCGTCCAGGACGTCGGCGAAGATCTTCTCCAGCAGCGCCAGGCCGTCGGCCGCGTCGGCCTGGTCGAGCCCGAGCCCCTTCCAGGTCTCGGGGGAGCACTCGACGACGCACGTGCTGTGGTCGCCGCTGTAGACGTAGCAGTAGCACCAGATCCAGCCGTGCGGCGTCTCGGAGAAGGCGAAGGTGAAGGCGTCGAAGACCTTCGTGGTGCCGAGCCAGATGTAGTGGTTGCGGCCGACCGCGATCTCGGTGCCGAAATGCTCGGCGTGCGGCGCGCGCAGCGTGCTGTTGATGCCGTCACCGGCCACGACCAGGTCGGCGTCGAGCTCCTCCCGGGAGGCGATCTCGCGGCCGTGCTCGACGTGCACGCCCAGGGAGCGGGCGCGGTCGGCCAGGATGTCGAGCAGGCGGTGGCGGCAGATGCCGAAGCCCTCGTCCGACTCGGTGAGCGACACCGTCGCGCGGTCCTGGATGTGGGTGACCCAGCTGTCCCAGCGGATCGAGTTCTCCCTGATGACGTCCGCCGACTCGGGGTCGGCGGCGCGCAGGTTCTTGAGCAGGTCGTCCCAGTAGGTCACGCCCCAGCCGTAGGTGGTCCCGGCCGGGTTGCGCTCGTAGACGGCGACCTCGTGGGACGGGTCGACCCGTTTCATCAGGATCGAGAAGTACAGGTTGGCGGGCCCACCGCCGACGCAGGCGACCTTCACACTAGCTCCCCTAGCGACAGAAAGTAATCAATTCAGCACAGAGAGTATCAGAGGGTCTGTGCCGGGGGAGAAGGCGCGCCCGCCGGACGGTCAGGCCGCCGCCCGCGCCGTACCGCGCAGGCCGAGGGTGAGGCTGCCGGCCAGCAGCACGACGCCGGACAGCACCCCGCTGACGACCGGCACCCACGCCACCGCGGGCGTGGCGGCCAGGACGAGCCCGCCGGCGCCGAGCAGCGTGAGCGCGACGCCCGGCACGGCGATGCTCCAGTCCTTCCAGATCGGCGCCAGCGCGACGAAGTGCACGCCCACCACGAACGCCACCCACGCCACGTTCCCCTCCTCGGGACGCCCGAGCGCGGCCAGCACCCGCAGCCCGCCGAACAGCAGGACCGCCTCGGCCACGACCACGGCCAGGTAGCCGGGCCCGAACATGCCCCGCCGGCCGGCCGCGGCGGGACGTTCCGCGCGCACGGCACGGAACCACATCGCCAGCACGCCCGCCGCCGCCAGGCACGCGGCGGCCCGCAGCAGGTTCGCGGTCACGGAGCCGAGCGGGCCGTGCGCGTTGACGACGACGAACACCGCGCCGAACACCGCGCCGACCAGCAATCCAGTCATTTTCTGCATGACGTCCATCGAAGCGCCCGCCGCGGCCCGCCCGCACGGGTGCTGGGACGAGAACGAGGTAGCCCTGGCCCTACCTCGCCACGCCGCGCAGGTAGGCCAGCACCGCCAGCACCCGCCGGTTGGCGTCGTCGGTCGCGGGCAGGTCGAGCTTGGCGAACATGGAGGCCACGTGCTTGCCGACGGCCGCCTCCGTGATCGACAGGGCGCGGGCCACGGCGCTGTTGGAACGGCCCTCGGCGATCAGCGCCAGCACCTCCCGCTCCCGGGGCGAGAGCCGGTGGGCCGGCTCGGTGACCTCCCTGGCCCGCGCCCACGACAGCTCGAACAGGTCGATGAGGGTGGCGATCAGCCCCTGCTGCCTGATCATGAGCGCGCCCGGCGTGTAGGCGATCGGGGTGATCCGGACGAACGCCACGGACCGGTCGAAGATGAGGAGCTGCTGGATGGGCTCGTCGATGACCCGGTGCAGGTCGCCGGCGGCGTGCAGCTCCTGGATGCGGGCCGCCTTGCGCGGGTCGTCCAGCACGCTCGAATGGACGATCGTGCGCATCGACAGGCCCTCCCGCAGGGCGTCCAGCACGGTACGCCGGCTGCGCTGCTCGTCGCGGCCCTGCTCGCGCGAGCCCACCGGGTGCATGGCCCGCAGCTCGGCCGACGACCGGGTGGCGCGCAGGATCTGCCGGCGGACGAGCTCGGGGTCCTCCAGCCGCTCGACGTCGACGGGGATGCCGCGCAGCTCGCCGACCACCTCTTCCAGGCGGCGGGCGAGGTGGTCAAGCGACTGGCTCTCGGTCACGCTCCTCCTCCGCACGCGCACCCCATTCTCCCCGCCCCACGAAGGGATGCCCAAATCGACGAGGGGCGCCGTCCGGCTGGACGGCGCCCCGGTTCGCGGGACCGCTGGGCGGCGGTGATCAGGCGATGATCAGTCGCGCGGGTCCCAGCCGTCGGTGTCCACGTCCAGGTCCAGCTCGTCGGCGATGTCGCCCCAGTCGGCGAACTTGAAGTTGGTGTTCTCCCGGTCCGCCGTGGCCGGCGTGTTCACGCCGTCGTGGGCGATGAACATGCCCTCGTCGAACTCGCCCAGCGGCACGTTGAGCACGGTCGAGCCGTCGCTCACCTCCGAGCCGTCGATGCCGTTCGCCTCGCCGATCCGGAACTGGCCGAGGTAGGCGTTGGAGCCCTCCCTGCGGTAGACGGCGAAGGTGTTGTCGCCCTGGCTGGAGGCCAGCAGGTAGCCCTTGCCGTCCTCGCGGTAGTAGATGGTCAGGCCCTCGGCGTCCGCGGTGAGGTGCGTGCCGCCGTAGCCGGGGTCGGCGCCGGGGGTGCACTCCTCGGTCGCGGGGTCGTAGGTGCCGGGGACGCCGTACTCGCGGACCTTGTCCACCAGGACGGGCGTGCCGGTGAGGTCGGCGCGCATCCGCCAGATGCCGACGTCCTCCTGGGCGGCGTAGAGCACGTCCCGCTCCTGGTCCACGACCATGCCCTCGACCTGCGCCTGCTCGTCCGGCTCAAGGCAGGGGGACCAGGTCTGGCCGTTCGGCAGGGTGAAGGAGCCCGGCAGGGTCAGCGTCCGCACGAGCTGGTAGCCGATCTTGCCGCCCGGCTTGGCGAGCAGCTTGACCAGGCCGACCGAGGTCTTGTGCCGGCGGCTGACCAGCGCGTACGTGCCGGTGGAGTCCTTCCAGGCGGTCAGGCCGTAGGCCGTCTCGGCGTCGTTGACCTGCTGCTGCGTCGTGTTGAACACGAACGGCGCGGCCGGGTCGGTCACGTCGGTGAGGTGGCCGTGCGAGATGGCGTAGATGCGCAGCATGTCCCGGCCGCGGTCGGAGACGATCGCCAGGTCCCTGCCGCCGAAGCCGTAGGCGACGTCGACGTTGTTGAAGCGGCCCGCCTCGTCGTCCGGCCCGGGGGCGGCGGGCGCCGGCAGGTGCTGGAGCTGCTGCCCGTCGAGGTCGTAGACGTACAGGCCGCCCTTCTTGGCGGTGGCGATCACCACGCTGTCCTCGGAGTCGGACGGGTCGACCCAGATCGCCGGGTCGTCGCCGTTGGCGTCGCCGCCGGCCTCGTCGTCGTAGAGGGAGGGGGTCTCGACGTCGGGGTACACGGTCGCCACACCGGCACCGGCCGCGGGTACGGCGATCCCGCCCAACACGGTCAACATCAGGGCTGCCAGGGAGAGCCTGGACAGGGGACGCATTGCGCCTCCTCGTTCGGGGTGTTGATGTTGCCCCAAAACGTAACGACCAGTTAACAAGAAATCAATAGGTCGTCCTTATGTCAGGACATTAGGTGTTGCACGGATAGCAGGGCATGCCGACGCGCCCGGCCGGGGATCCTCCCGGCCGGGCGGTGCGACGGTGCGCGCTAGCTGCGGTTGACGCGCCAGAAGTCCGACATGGCCTGGCGGTTCTGCAGGTCGCCGAGCAGGCCCTTGGGGTCGGTGTGGAAGAGCTGGCCTTGCCAGTCCGACAGGCCGGGCGGGGTGACCATCGGCTTGACCGTGCTGTTGCCCGAGACGCCGCCCTCGCCGATCTCGTGCTTGACGCCTTCCTCGGTCATGATGAAGTGCACGAACAGCTTGGCCGCGTTGGGGTGCTTGCTCTTGGTGGCGATCGCCGCGTACTTGGGGTAGCTGAAGCCGGTGAAGGGGGTCATCCCCTCGCAGGCGGCCTGGTGGTAGCCCTTGTCCTCGTTGTTGCGGAACTTCGAGATCGACATGAAGCCGATCTTCTTGTCCGTGGCGGCCGGCGCGCCCACGGCGGCGGAGATGTCCTCGTCGGAGCCGGTCAGCACCGGCTTGTTGAGCGACAGGCGCTTGATCCACTCCTGTGCGGCGCTCTTCTCCTCGGTCTTCAGCGGCTTGCCGTACTTGGCCTGGTAGGCCTGTTCGAGCGCCTGGTTGCCGTACGCGTCGAGCTGGGTGAAGAACGACAGCACGGTCGGCTTGCCCAGCGGGTCCTGCATCACCAGCTTGCCGGACCACTCCGGATCGGTCAGGTCCCAGACGTTCTTCACCGGGCAGCCGCCGGGGGAGAGCTTGGTGTTGTAGCCGAAGACCGTCGCCTTGGAGAGGGCGAGCAGCGGGTTCTGGTTCTCGGCGGGGATCTGGTCCTTCAGGTCGCCGGGGATCCACGTCTGGGTGACGCCCTGCGGCGCGAGCTGGCCGACCAGGACGCCGCCGTCCTCGTACATGGCCGCGTCGATGGTGACGTTGTCGGCGGCGTGCTCCCTGGTCATCTTCTCGGCCGTCTGCGGGGTGTCCGACTTCACCCCCTCCATGGCGATGCCGTACTTCGCGGTGAACGCCTTGGCCACTTCCTCGATGTCGCCGCTGGAGTCGTAGACCAGGACGCTGCCTTCCTTCTTCGCCGCGGCGACCAGCGCCTCCAGGTCGAAGTTCGCATCGAGCGACGGGCCGGGCAGCGCCTTGGCCGTCGCCGCCGCCGACGGTCCTCCGCCTGCGGTGGAGGGCGCGCACGCCACGGCGGCGGACGCCAGCAACGCCATGGAGATGATCTTCCCGGTACGCCTCATGATGGCGTCACTCCTCTTGCCTCTCGGATTCGCAAGGCGCCGCGCCAGCCCCGACCGGCGCCATTGTGTGCTCACGATGAACGTCACGTGAATAATTTGTCAAGACATTCTTACGTGCGAACCGAGCCACGGCCTCGCCCCCCAGGTACGACAGTTCATCCTTATGTCAGGACAAAGTCTTGACGGTTCATCTCCTGTTCATCTAGAACTGGAGGCCCCCCTGGATGAGGAGCGATCATGCGTGTGGGTCTGCTGGGCCTAGGACGTATAGGCATGTTCCATGCCACCACCCTGTCCGCCTTGGTCGACGAGCTCGTCGTGTCCGACGTGGACACGGCGCGGGCGGAGGAGGTGGCCCGGCGGCTCGGCGCCCGGACCGGCGACCCCTTCGACGCGGACGCGGTGGTGCTCGCGACGCCGACCTCCGCCCACGCCGAGGGCCTGCTGAGGGCGTGCGAGCGGGGAGTGCCGGCGTTCTGCGAGAAGCCGGCCGCGCCGACCGTCAAGGAGACGCTGCGGGTGGCCGAGGCCGTCGAACGGGCCGGGATCGGCGTGCACATCGGCTTCCAGCGCCGCTTCGACGCCGGCTACCGGGCCGCCCGCGAGGCGCTGCTGGCGGGCGAGCTCGGCGAGTTGCACCGTGTGCACATGCTGACCGGCGACCCGGCGCCGCCGCCCGCCGAGTACGTCGCCCAGTCCGGCGGCATCTTCCGCGACTGCCACATCCACGACTTCGACATCCTGCGCTGGGTCACCGGCCGCGAGGCGGACGTCGTGCAGGCGGTCGGCGCCAACCGCGGCGATCCGTACTTCGCCGCCGCCGAGGACGTGGACAACAGCGCCGCCCTGATCGTCATGGACGACGGCACGCTGGTCACCCTGCAGGGCTCCCGCTACAACGGCGCCGGCTACGACGTGCGCATGGAGCTGGCCGGCACGCTCGGCACCCGCGCCGTCGGGCTCGGCGACCGCACCCCACTGCGCTCGGCCGAGGGCCTGAACCCGGACGGGCCGCCGTGGCCGGACTTCCAGACCAGGTTCGAGGAAGCCTACGTCGCCGAGATGGGCGCGTTCCTGTCGATGGCCAGGGGCGAGAGCGAGAGCCCCTGCACCGTCCGCGACGCCCTGGCCGCCCTCTACCTGGCCGAGGCCGCCGACCTGGCGCGCCGCGAGGGCCGTCCGGTGCGCGTGCTGGAGGTGGCCAAGTGAGGATCGCAGCCGCACCCATCTCCTGGGGCGTGTGCGAGGTGCCCGGATGGGGACACCAGCTCACCGCCGACCGCGTGCTCGCCGAGATGGCCGAGCTGGGCCTGACCGCCACCGAGCTGGGCCCCGACGGCTTCCTGCCCGCCGACCAGGACCTGCTCGGCCGGTACGGGCTGCGCGCCGTGGGCGGATTCGTCCCCGCGGTCCTGCACGACCCCGCCCACGACCCGCTGCCCGCCCTCCGCGCCACCTGGGCCGCCTTCGACCCGGACGTGGTCGTCGTGCTGGCCGCCGCCACCGGCGCCGACGGCTACGACGCCCGTCCCGAGCTGGACGACACCGGCTGGCGCACCCTGCTCGGCAACCTCGACCGCGCCTTCCACGAGGCCAAGGGCGACGGCCGCGCGCTCACCCTGCACCCCCACGTCGGCACCATGGTCGAGACCGGCCAGGAGGTGGACCGGGTGCTCGGCGGCAGCGCCGTCCCGCTCTGCCTGGACACCGGCCACCTGCTCATCGGCGGCGGCGACCCGCTGGAGCTGGTCACCCGCGTCCCCGAGCGGATCGCCCACGTGCACCTGAAGGACGTCGACGCCGCGCTCGCCGCCCGCGTCCGGGCCGGTGAGCTGACCTACACCGACGCCGTCCGCGCCGGGATCTACCGCCGGCTCGGCCGCGGCGACGTGGACGTCCGGGGCATCGTCGAACGCCTGACCGCCGCCGGCTACGACGGCTGGTACGTCATGGAGCAGGACGTCGTCCTCGACGCCGAACCCCCGGCGGGCGCCGGCCCGGCCGACGACGTGCGGGCGGGCGTGGCGTTCCTGCGGGGCCTGGCGTGAGCGCCCTCGACGTGCTGACGATGGGCCGGGTCGGCGTGGACGTCTACCCGCTCCAGACCGGCGTGTCGCTGCGGCACGTGGAGACGTTCGGCAAGTACCTGGGCGGCAGCCCCACCAACGTGGCCGTGGCCGCCGCCCGCCTGGGCCACTCCAGCGCGGTGATCACGCGGACCGGCGACGACCCGTTCGGCGCGTTCGTCCGCGACGCGCTGCGCTCCTACGGCGTGGACGACCGCCTGGTCGGCGCCGTGCCCGGCCGGCCGACTCCGGTCACGTTCTGCGAGATCAGGCCGCCGGACGACTTCCCGCTCTACTTCTACCGCCAGGACGCGCCCGACCTGGAGATCGCGCCCGGCGACCTCGACCTGGCGGCCGTCACCGGCGCGCGGCTGTTCTGGGCCACCGTGACCGGCCTGTCGGCCGAGCCGTCCCACGCCGCCCACCTGGCCGCCTGGCAGGCCCGCGGGCGCGCCCGGCACACCGTGCTCGACCTGGACTACCGGCCCATGTTCTGGGCCGACGCGGCCACCGCCCGCGAGCGGGTGCGCGAGGCGCTCGCGCACGTCACCGTCGCGGCCGGCAACCTCGACGAGGTCGAGGTGGCCACCGGCGCCCGCGACCCGCGCGCGGCCGGCGAGACCCTGCTGGAGCTGGGTGTCGAGCTGGCCATCGTCAAACAGGGCGCGGACGGCGTGCTCGGCATGACCGCCACGGAGACCGTACGGGTGCCGCCCGTCCCGGTCGAGGTGGTCAACGGGCTCGGCGCCGGCGACGCCTTCGGCGGCGCGCTCTGCCACGGCCTGCTCGAAGGCTGGCCGCTCGAACGCACCCTGCGCTTCGCCAACGCCGCGGGCGCGATCGTCGCCGGACGCCTGGCCTGCGCGCCCGCGATGCCCACGGCGGACGAGGTCGAGGCCGTCCTGTCCGCCACCCTCTCGGAAGGAGCCGTCACGCATGCGTGAGCAGGACTACCGCCGGCTGCTCGACCAGCGCGCCTGGCAGCCGGAGCGCGTCGCCGAGGCGGCGGCCGCCCGCCGGCGCCGGCCCCTCAGGAACGGCAGGGAGCAGCTGCTCATCATCGCGGCCGACCATCCGGCCCGGGGCGCCCTCGGCGTGGCCGGCCACCCGATGGCCATGCGCAGCCGCGCCGACCTGCTCGACCGGCTGATGACCGCCCTGGCCAGGCCCGGCGTGGACGGCCTGCTGGCCACCCCCGACATCGTCGAGGACCTGCTGCTGCTCGGCGCGCTCGACGACAAGATCGTCATCGGCTCGATGAACCGCGGCGGCGTGCACGGCTCGGTGTTCGAGTTCGACGACCGCTTCACCGCCTACGACGCCCCCACCATCGCCGCGATGGGCCTGGACGGCGGCAAGATGTTGTGCCGGATCGCGCTGGAGGACAGCGCCACCGCAGCCACCCTGGCCAGCTGCGGCCAGGCCGTCACCGACCTGGCCAGGCACGGCCTGATGGCGATGGTCGAGCCGTTCTGGTCCAGGCGGCAGGACGGCGTGGTGCGGCACGACCTGTCGCCCGAGGCCGTGATCCACGCCATCAGCGTCGGCCAGGGCCTCGGCGCGACCTCCGCCCGCACCTGGCTGAAGATCCCGGTCGTGCCGGAGATGGAACGCGTCGTGGAGTCCACCACCCTGCCCGTGCTGCTGCTGGGCGGCGACTCCGGCCAGGACGCCGGCGAGATGTACGACTCCTGGCGCAAGGCGCTGCGCCTGCCCGGCGTCCGCGGCCTGGTGGTCGGCCGGGCGCTGCTCTACCCGCCGGACGGGGACGTGGGCGCCGCCGTGGACACCGCGCTCGGCCTGCTGGAGGGCGGCGTGCCCGATCTCGTGCAAGGAGGTGCCTCATGAGGCTGACCACGGCTCAGGCGCTGACCCGCTTCCTGGCCGCCCAGTGGTCGGAGCGTGACGGCGTCGAGCAGCGGCTGATCGCCGGCGTGCTCGGGATCTTCGGCCACGGCAACGTCGCGGGCGTCGGCCAGGCGCTGGCCGAGCAGGGCGCGGGCACGGGCGACGCGCTGCCTTACTACCTGGCCCGCAACGAGCAGGCCATGGTGCACACGGCCGTCGGCTACGCCCGCACCCGCGCGCGGCTGTCCACCTTCGCCTGCACGACGTCCATCGGGCCCGGCGCCACCAACCTGGTCACCGGCGCGGCGCTGGCCACCATCAACCGGGTGCCGGTGCTGCTGCTGCCCGGCGACGTCTTCGCCACCCGCGCCCCCGGCACGGTGCTGCAGGAGCTGGAGGACCCCCGGTCCTACGACGTGTCGGTCAACGACTCGCTGCGTCCGGTGTCGCGCTTCTTCGACCGGATCAACCGGCCCGAGCAGCTCCCGGCCGCGCTGCTGGCGGCGATGCGGGTGCTCACCGACCCCGCCGAGACGGGCGCGGTGACGCTGGCGCTGCCCCAGGACGTGCAGGCCGAGGCCTACGACTGGCCCGAGGAGCTGTTCGCCCGGCGGGTCTGGCACGTTCCCCGCCCGGTCCCGGAGCCGGCCGCGCTGGCCAGGGCGAAGGAGCTGCTGCGCGGCTCCCGCAGGCCGCTGATCGTGGCCGGCGGCGGCGTCAGGTACAGCGGGGCGTGGGCCGAGCTGACCCGCTTCGCCGAGAACCACGGCGTGCCCGTGGGCGAGACGCAGGCGGGCAAGGGCGCGCTGCCGTACGACCATCCCTGCGCGGCCGGCGCGATCGGCCACACCGGCACCGACGCGGCCAACACCCTGGCCCGCGAGGCCGACCTGGTCATCGGCGTCGGCACCCGCTACACCGACTTCACCACCGCCTCCAGGACGCTGTTCGGGCAGGCCGCCTTCCTCAACGTCAACGTCACCGCCTTCGACGCGGCCAAGAACGCGGGCGCCACGCTCGTCGCCGACGCCCGCGAGGCCCTGCGCGCCCTCGACGACGTGGACTGGCGGGCCGACCCCGAATGGACCCACCGGGCCGCCGCCCTGGCCGCCGCCTGGCAGTCGGAGATCGGCCACACCTACGCGGGCCCCGAGCTCACCCAGCCCGTCCTGCTCGGCGTCCTCAACGAGGTCGCCGAAGGCGGCGTGGTGGTCAACGCGGCCGGCTCGATGCCGGGCGACCTGCACCGCCTCTGGCGGCCCGCCGACCCCGAGCAGTACCACGTCGAGTACGGCTACTCGTGCATGGGCTACGAGATCGCCGGCGGCCTGGGGGTGAAGCTGGCCGCGCCGGAACGCGAGGTGTTCGTGCTGGTCGGCGACGGGTCGTACCTGATGATGGCGCAGGAGATCGCGACCGCCGTGCAGGAGCGGATCAAGCTGGTGATCGTCCTGGTGGACAACCGGGGCTTCGCCTCCATCGGCAACCTCAGCGAGTCGGTGGGCGCCCAGCGGCTCGGCACCGCGTACCGCACCCGCGGCCCCGGCGGCGAGCTGGACGGCGAGCCCCTGCCGGTGGACCTCGCCGCCAACGCCGCCAGCCTGGGCGCCGACGTGCTGCGCGCCGACGGCCCCGAGTCGCTGCGGGCCGCCCTGGTCAAGGCCAAGGAGTCGGCCAGGACCACCGTCGTGTACGTCGAACCCGTCCCCGGCGGCGGCCCCGGCGCGCAGGCCTGGTGGGACGTGCCGGTCGCGCAGGTGTCCGGCCTGCCCGAGGTCAGGGCCGCGCGCGAGCGTTACGACGAGGCCAAGCGCGACCAGCGGCTCTACCTCTGATGGGCTGGACGCTGGCCTTCGCCGCGGTGGCCGTCCTGTTCGTGCTGATCAGCGGGGCCAACGACGGCGCCACGCTGATCGGCCTCGGCCTGCGCTTCCCGCGCACGCCCGGCTGGCTGGCCGCCGCGCTGCTGGTGGCGGTCCTGTTCGCCGGGCCGTACGTGCTGGGCGTCGCGGTCGCGCGGACCTTCACCGAAGGGCTCGCGGGGCTCGACTCGGGCAGCGGCGCGGCCGTGTTCCTGGCCGGCGTGGTGATCGCCGTGGTGGTGGTGGCGGCGCTGACCGGCAGAGGGCTGCCCACCAGCCTGACGCTGGCGGTGATCGGCGGCATCGCGGGCGCCGGGCTCGGCGCCGGGCTGCCGGTGGCCTGGCCGAGCCTGATCACCGTGCTGGCGATCGGGGCGTGCGCGCCGCTGGTCGGGCTGGTGCTCGGCTACCTGCTGGGCACCGCGTCCCGGCGGGTGCCGTCCTCGCGCCGGATGCCGGGGCTGGTGCTGGCCGCCCACCTGGTGGCGTACGCGGCCCAGTGCCTGGCCTACGCCGTCAACGACGGCCAGAAGATGATCGCCGTGGTGAGCGTCGCCGTGGACGTCGGCCGCAACGGGCTCGGCCGGGTCGGGCCCGTCCAGCTCTCGCCGGTGTGGATGGCCGTGCTGGTCGCGCTGTTCCTGGCCGGGGCGCTGACCACGCTGCCCCGGGTGGGCGGGCGGGTCGGCCGCGGCCTGGTCATCACCCGGCCGCTGCACGTGCTGTCGGCCGAGACGGCGGCCACCGGCGCCGTCCTCGGCAGCTCGGCCCTGGGCAGCCCGGTGAGCATGACCCAGTCCGTGACCGCCGGGGTCGTCGGCGTGGTGGCAAGCGAAGGAAGCAGGAGGGTGCGATGGCAAGGAGTGCTGAACATGGGTACGGCGTGGCTGGTCACGCTGCCGTCGTCCATGGCCCTGGGCGCCCTGGCCGGGCTCGGCCTGAGGCTGCTGTGAGCGGCGGACGGCCCCGCCGGCTCGCCCGCGCCTGGGACGAGCTGCGCGGCCGGTCCGGACGGCGGGTGATCGACCTCATCCGCGGCCAGGTCGCCGTGGCCAGGGAGGGCGCCGTGCTGGCCCGCTCGGCCGCCTCGGGCACGACCGGCCAGGCCGCGGCCCGCGCCCGCATGGCCGAGGTCGAGCACGAGGGCGACGCCGCCCGCGCCGAGCTCGTCCGGGCGCTGAGACGGGTGCTGGCCACCCCCATCGACAGGGAGGACCTCTTCCGGCTCTCCCGCTCGATCGACGACGTGCTGGACCAGTTACGCGACTTCGTCCGCGAGGCCGACCTGTTCGGGCCCGCCGACCTCACCTTCGCCGCCGAGCCGCTGGGCGCCGTCATCGACGGCCTGGACCAGCTCGAACAGGCCCTGCTGAAGATCACCGGCGATCCCGGCTCGGTCACCGTGGCCGTGCTCGCCACCCGCAAGTCCCGCAGCCGCGTCCGCCAGCTCCACCAGGCCCGGCTCACCGAGCTGTTCGCCGGCCCGCTGGACATGGACACCCTGCGCGAACGCGAGCTGCTCTCCCGCCTGGACGCCGTGGGCCGCCGGCTCGGCGAGGCCGCCGACGCCCTCGCCGACGCCATGCTCAAACGAAGCCACTGAAAACCCCCCGAAGGAAGACCATGGCTGTTCTGACCAAGACGGAGCCGCCGCCTCGCCCGCCGAGACGGCGCCGACTCCGCTACCGCCTCCAGGTCCTGCGGCACGACCCGACCGCCGCGCTCGGCCTGATCCTCGTCGTCCTGCTCGCCTACCTCGTCGTCGCCCCCCTGATCGCGGTCCTGTCGGACGCCTTCCGCCTCCAGTTCGGCGACGAGCTGCACGCCGGCCAGCAGCCGGGCGAGTGGACCGGCTACTACCTGTGGCGGGTCTTCCGCTCCCAGATCAGCGGCCTGCTGTTCTGGGGCCCGCTGGTCAACACGCTGGTCGTCGCGGTCGGCACCGTGCTGTTCGCGCTGCTGCTCGGCGGCGGGATGGCCTGGCTGGTGACCCGGACCAACGTGCCCGGCCGCAAGTGGCTGGCCGGGGCGCTGGTGGTGCCGTACATGCTGCCGTCGTGGACGTTCTCGCTGGCCTGGCTGACGCTGTTCAAGAACGAGCGGGCCGGCGGGCAGGTGGGCTTCCTGGAGTCGGCCGGCGTGCGCACCCCCGACTGGCTGGCCTACGGCCCGCTGCCGATCATCGTCACGCTCGGGCTGCACTACTACCCGTTCGTGCTGCTGCTGGTCGGCAACGCGCTGCGCCGGATCGACGTCCAGCTGGAGGACTCGGCCCGGATCCTCGGGGCGCCGCGGCGCGTCGTCGTGCGGCGGATCGTGGTGCCGCTGATGCTGCCCGCGCTCTCCTCGGCCGTGCTGCTCGTGGTCGGGCGGGTGCTCGGCACGTTCGGCACCCCGTACGTGCTCGGCCTGCCCGCCGACTACCAGGTGCTGTCCACCGGGCTGTTCCAGTCGATCAGGGACCGCAGCACCGGCGTGGCCTCCGTGCTCGCCACCGTCATCGTGATCATCGGCGTGCTGATCGTCTTCACCGACATGCGGCTGATGCGCGAGCAGCGCAGGTTCGTCACCGTCGGTGGCAAGGGCGCGATGGACCGGCTGGGCGACCTGCGCGGCTGGCGCTGGCCCGCGTTCGCGCTGGGCGCGGTGGTCTTCGTGGTCAGCGTGCTGATCCCGGTGCTCACGCTGCTGCTGTCCACGCTCACCCGCACGCCGCTGGACCTGTCGACCCTGACGCTCGACTACTGGATCGCCGACCGGCTGCCCGGCGCGGTCGGGTTCCCGCACGGCATCCTGCGCGGCTCCGAGCTGTGGCAGGCCGCCTGGAACTCGCTGCGCATCGTCGGCCTGGCCTCGCTGATCTGCGCGGTCGCCGGCCTGCTCATCGGGTACGTCGTCGTCCGCGGCACCGCGCCGCGCATCGCCGGGTTCCTGCGCCAGGTGTCGTTCCTGCCGTACCTCATCCCCGGCATCGCCTTCGCCGCCGCCTCGCTGTCGCTGTTCGCCGTCGCCCGCGGGCCCGTCCCGGCGCTGTACGGGACGACGTTCCTGCTGATCCTGGTCATGGCCGTGACGCACCTGCCGTACAGCTCGCGCTCGGGCATCGCGGCGATGATGCAGCTCGGCCGGGAGCCGGAGGAGGCCGCGCAGATCGCCGGGGCCTCCTGGTGGCACCGGATGCGGCGGATCATCTTCCCGATCCAGAAGGGCGCCCTGGTCACCGGGATCGTGTTGCCGTTCATCTCGGGGCTGAAGGAGCTCAGCATCGTCGTGATGCTGACCACCACCGGCACCCAGCTTCTCACGACGCTCTCCATCGGCCTGGTCGACTACGGATACACGCAGCTCGCCAACGGCGTCGTCCTCATGATCGCTTTGCTCTCCTTCACCATGACTTCCCTGACCCAGCGGCTGACCAAGAGCAGCCTGGCGTCCGGCCTAGGAGGATAGATGCCGAACATCACCTTGAGCGCAGTCTCCAAGAGCTACGGCGGCGGCGACTACGCGGTGAAGAACCTCGACCTCGTGGTCCCCGACGGCGCCTTCATGTGCCTGCTCGGCCCCTCCGGCTGCGGCAAGACCACCACGTTGCGCATGATCGCCGGCCTCGAACAGCCCACCGCGGGCAGCATCGCCGTCGGCGACCGCGTCCTGGACTCCGTCGAGCAGGGCGTCTACGTCCCGCCCGAGAAGCGGGCGATGGGGCTGGTGTTCCAGAACTACGCGCTCTGGCCGCACCTGTCCGTGCGCGACAACGTGGAGTTCGGGCTGCGCATGCGCAAGGTGCCCGCCGCCGAACGGCGCGCGCGGGCCGAGGCGGCGCTGAAGATGGTGCACGTCGACGCCGCCATGGACCGCTACCCCTCCCAGCTGTCCGGCGGCCAGCAGCAGCGCGTCGCGCTGGCCAGGATGCTCGCGGTCAACCCGTCCGTGCTGCTGCTGGACGAGCCGCTGTCCAACCTCGACGCCCGGCTGCGGCTGGAGATGCGGGCCGAGCTCAAGCGCATCCACGAGGAGTCCGGCGCGACGATCGTCTTCGTCACCCACGACCAGCTCGAAGCCCTCACCATGGCCACCGACGTCGCCGTCATGAACGAGGGCGAGCTGCAGCAGCTCGCCGCGCCCATGGAGATGTACGAGCGGCCCGCCAACCGGTTCGTCGCCGAGTTCGTCGGCAGCCCGCCGATGGCCATCGTGGACGCCGGACCGGCGCCCGGCGGGCTGGCCGGATCGCTGCTGCGGTTCGTCGAGGCGCGCGGCTCGGGGGTCATCCCGTCCGCCGTCGGCATCCGGCCCGAGGCGCTGCGGCTCGGCACGCCGCCGGCCGCCGCCTGGAGCGAGGAGGCGCTGGTCGAGGCCGTGCTGCCGGCCGGCTCCTCCTGGACGGTACGGCTGCGCGTCCTGGACACCGAGCTGTTCGCCCTGTCGTACACGCCGGTGCGGGCCGCGCCCGGCGACGTGCTGCCTTGCTGGACCGAGCAGCTCCACCTGTTCGGCGCGGACGGCGCCCGCATCTCCTCCTGGGACCGGGCGGAGGTGACCGCGTGATCCGCCCCAAGGCGCTGCTCCTGGACTTCGGCGGCGTGATCGTCGAGACCGCCAAACGCCCGTCCTGGGCGGCCGAGCTGGCCGCCGAGGTGCACGCCATGCTGGCCAGGACCGGGTTCGACGGTCTGACGGCCGAGGACGTCGAGAGCGACATCCGGGCCGGGGCGCGGGCCGACAAGTACTGGAAGGACTCCACGTCCCGGCAGTTCGCGCCCGAGGAGATGACCCATCGCCGGTTCTGGGCCGAGTTCGTCGCCACCGACTGGCCCGAGCAGGCCCGCACGCTGGTCACCGTCGAGGCGACGCCCCTGTGCAAGCGCATGGGCGAGCTGCGCAGCGACCGGAAGCTGCGCACCGGCATGGCGGAGCTGCTGAACGCCTGCCTGCGCAACGGCGTCGTCCCCGCCGTCGTCAGCAACGCGCTGTGCGGGGCCGTGCACCGCGACTACCTGGCCGGGAGCGGGCTGGAGCACCTGTTCGCCGCGCAGGTCTACAGCGACGAGGTCGGCGTGCGCAAGCCGAACCCCGAGATGATCCTGCTCGCCTGCCGCGCCCTCGGCGTGGACCCGGCCGACGCCTGGTACGTCGGCGACAACTACGACCGGGACGTGATCTGCGGCGCCCGGGCCGGGGCGGGGGCGACCGTCCTGATGGTCTCCGCGAGCACCGACAAGATCCCGTACCGGGTGCGGCAGAGCCCTCAGGCCACGGTCGAGGACCCCCGCGCCCTGCTGACCCTCCTGGAGGAGACATGGACGTGAACACCTCTCGCGAGCTGGCCGCCATCGCGGCCGAGGCGGCCAGGGCGGTCGGCGACCGGCTGCGCGGCGCCTTCCGCTCGCGTCCGGAGATCCAGACCAAGCGCGACTTCCACGACCCGGTGACCGAGCACGACAAGGCGGCCGAGGAGGGCATCCGCGAGGTGCTCGACCGGCTCTGCCCCGACAGCGTCGTGGTGGGCGAGGAGGGCGGCACCAGGGGACAGGGCGCCATCAGCTGGTACGTCGACCCCATCGACGGCACCGCCAACTTCGCCGTCGGCCTGCCGTTCTTCTGCACCTCGATCGCCGCCGCCGTGGACGGCGAGGTGGTGGCCGGGGTGATCTACGACCCGGTGCGCGACGACGAGTTCACCGCCTGGCTCGGCGGGGCCGTCTGCAACGGCGAGCCGCTGCGCAGCGCGGGCGCCCGCGCCGACCGCGAGGCGGTGCTGCTGTCCAGCTATCCCACGCCGCGCGACCTGGCCGAGGACGAGGAGGGCGCGCTGCGCCGCTTCTCCAGGATGACCCAGTCGTTCGCGACCATCCGCCGTCCGGGCAGCGCCGCGCTCAAGCTCGCCCACGTCGCCGCCGGCTGGTCCGACGTCGCGTACGGCACCCGCGTCAACGCCTGGGACGTCGCGGCCGGGTCCCTGCTGGTCAGGCAGGCCGGCGGCGTCTACATCCCGCTGTCGGGCAGCGTCTTCGAGCCGGGCGGCTACCTGGCCTGCGTCGGCGGGTTCGACCTGGCCTCCTCGGTGCTGGCCGACGTGGCCGCCGGGGCCGTCGGGGCCGCCGACGTCGCGGGGGCGGGGAGCGCGACGTGATCCGCTGGATCGTGACCGACCTCGACGGCACGCTCGTCGGGCGCGACCTGGCCATGGTGCCCGCCGCCCGGGACGCGCTGCGCCGCTACCGGGCCGCGGGCGGCGAGGTCGTCATCGCCACCGGCCGCATGGAACGCTCGGCCCGCCCCTACTACGACGAGCTGGGCCTGGACGGCCCGGCCATCCTCTACAACGGCGCCCGCACCGTGAACCTGGCGACCGGCGAGGTGCTGCGCTCCCGCCACCTGCCCGCCACTGCCTGGAAGACGCTGCTCGGCCTGTTCGGCGAGCTGCCCGCGGGCGTGTACCCGGTGGCCTTCTCCGGCGGGGAGGCGCTGGCCGTGGACGACGTCCCGGAACTGCGGGACTACGCCCGGCGGGACGGCATCACCCTGCGCGACCCCGGCGACTGGGCGGTGCTGCCCCCCGACGGGATCACCAAGTGCATGCTGATCGGCGATCGCCTGCCGGACCTGGACATCGCGGGCACGGTCACCGTCCGGTCGGAGGCGACGTACCTGGAGGTGCTGCCGGAGGGGGCGACCAAGGGCAGCGCCCTGCGCGAGCTGGCGAAGGCCCGGGGAGTGCCGCTGGAGCAGGTCGCCGCCATCGGCGACAACCCCAACGACATCGACATGATCCAGGCCGCCGGCCTGGGCATCGCGGTCGGCGACGGCCATCCCGACGTCCTGTCGGCCGCGGACGTGGTCTCGCGTCCCTGCGCCGAGGGCGCGCTCGTGGACGCGGTGGAACTGGCACTGGGAGAGGGAGAACGGTGAAGTCGGTCAAGCACTGGATCAACGGCGCCCTGACGGACGGCGGCGACCGGACGGCGGAGATCTTCAACCCGGCCACGGGTGAGGTCGGCGGTCACGTGGCGCTGGCGTCGGTGGCCGAGGTGGACGCGGCGGTGGCCGCCGCGGTGGCGGCCTTCCCGGCGTGGCGGGACTCCTCGCTGATCAAGCGCGGCCGGGTCCTGTTCCGGTTCCGTGAGCTGATGTACGCCCATCGTGACGAGCTGGCCGCGTTGATCTCGGCCGAGCACGGCAAGGTGCATGCGGACGCGTTGGGGGAGGTGGCGCGCGGGCTGGAGGTGGTGGAGTTCGCGTGCGGGATCCCGCATCTGCTCAAGGGTGGGTTCTCCGAGGGTGTCTCGACGCGGGTGGATTCGTATTCGATCCGGCAGCCGTTGGGGGTGGTGGCGGGGATCACGCCGTTCAACTTCCCGGCGATGGTGCCGATGTGGATGTTCCCGGTGGCGATCGCGTGTGGGAACGCGTTCGTGTTGAAGCCGTCGGAGCGGGATCCGTCGGCGTCGTTGCTGATGGCGCGGCTGTGGCAGGAGGCCGGGCTGCCTGAGGGGGTGTTCTCGGTGGTGCAGGGCGACAAGGTGGCGGTGGACCGGCTGCTGGAGCACCCGGACGTGGCGGCGGTGTCGTTCGTGGGTTCGACGCCGATCGCCCGGTACGTGTACGAGAGGGGCAGCGCGCACGGCAAGCGGGTGCAGGCGCTGGGCGGGGCCAAGAACCACATGCTGGTGCTGCCGGACGCCGATCTGGATCTGGTGGCTGATGCGGCGGTGTCGGCGGGGTTCGGGTCGGCGGGTGAGCGGTGCATGGCGATCTCGGTGGTGCTGGCGGTGGATCCGGTGGGGGATGAGCTGGTCGGCAAGATCGTGGAGCGGGTGGGCCGGTTGGTGGTGGGTCCGGGGGATGATCCGCGGTCGGAGATGGGGCCGCTGGTGACGGCGGCGCATCGGGACAAGGTGGCCTCCTACCTGGATCTGGGTGTTGCCGAGGGCGCCAAGCTCGTGGTGGACGGTCGGGAGTGCGAGGTGCTGGGCGGCCGGGGCGGCGGGTTCTGGCTGGGGCCGACGGTGCTGGATCAGGTGCCGGTGGGGTCGCG
>NZ_JBSFGJ010000138.1:0-20810 GCF_053596515.1 Nonomuraea sp. NPDC001684 | reverse complement strand
ACGGCGCGCAGGGACTCCCAGAGGCTGTAGACGTCGAGGCCGTGGAAGCCGACGCGCTCGCCCGGCGGCAGGGCCGCGTTCCAGCGGCGCAGCCAGCGGCAGAACTCGGCGACCTCCTCGTTGGCCCACATGAACGCGGGCCAGCGCTGGTAGGCGTACAGGGCGTCGAAGGGGTCCTCGCCGTCGCGGGTGACCGCGCGGTGGACGCGCTCGCAGTCGGGCCAGTCGCCCTCCACGGCGACGAACCCGAAGCCCTTCTCGGCGATCAGGCGGCGGGTGAGCGCGGCCCGCCAGGTGTAGAAGTCGTGGGTGCCGTGACTGGCCTCGCCGATCAGCACGAGACCGGCCTCGCCGACGCGGTCGAGCAGCGGGTCGAGATCCTGCTCGCCCGACAGCCGCAGCGCCGAGCGGGTGACGTCATCCATAGCCGTCCTCCTCTGCCGGCCGGAAGACGCCCAGGCATTCGCGGGCGAGCTGGAGCTCCTCGCGCACCTGGACGACCAGGACGGGCACGGCGGCGCCCGGCCCGCTGACCGGGCCGTCGTCGTGCCGGTTGCCGGACTCGGGCGGCTCGACGCCGAGCAGCCCGAGACGGCGGCAGACCGCCTCGCGCACCTCCGGCTGGTCCCAGCCGATCTCGCCGGTGAACACCAGGGCGTCGATCCTGGACAGCGACGTGGCGGCGGCGGCGATCTCCCGGCTCACCCGGTGGCAGAACACCTCCAGGGCCAGGGCGGCCTCGGCGTCGCCGGCGCGTTCGGCCTCGACCAGCTCGCGGGTGTCGCCCGAGCGGCCGCCGGACAGCCCGAGCAGCCCGGACCGGCGTTGCAGGCCCTCGCCCAGTTCGTCGGCCGACAGGTGGCCCTGCGACAGCAGCCACATCAGCATCCCGGGATCGACGCTGCCCGAGCGCCTGCTCATCGGGACGCCGTCCAGCGGGGTGAACCCCATCGAGGTGTCCAGGCTGCGCCCGCCCGAAACCGCGCACACCGACGAGCCGCCGCCCAGGTGGGTCAGCACCAGCTCCAGGTCGGCCAGCGGCCGGCCGAGCAGCTCGGCCACCCGGTCGGCGGTCCAGGCGTAGGACAGGCCGTGGAAGCCGTAGCGGCGCAGGCCGTACCGGTCGCGCCACTCGCGCGGCAGGGCGTAGACCGCGGCGGCGTCGGGCAGGCCGGCGTGGAAGGCCGTGTCGGGGCAGAGCACGTGCGGCACGGCGGGAAGCTGCTCGCGGGCCGCCTCCAGCAGCGCCAGCGCGGGCGGCAGGTGCAGCGGCGCCAGGCTCACGACGCCGCGCAGCGCCTCGACGGTCTCGTCGTCGGCGACCGTGGGCGCGCGGACGACGTCGCCGCCGTGCACCAGCCGGTGCGCCACCGCGCGGATGTCGCGGTCGAAGTGGCCGCCGAGGAACGCCGCCAGCTCCTCGCGCGCCGAGCCCGGGTCCGCGGCCCGCTCGGCGTGCGCGCTGTCCAGCACGCAGCCGCCCTGCACGAGGTCGAGGCGCAGGCTCGACGAGCCCGCGTTGACGGTCAGCACCGCCTCGGACTCCGCCACCTGCTCGTCGAACGCTCGCCCCATGCACCCCTCCGCGGCCCGATCCTCTCCCCGGCTACCCGCCGCCCGCGCCCCGACACCTGGACCCCGTCACCTTTACCCCGAGATGTCCGAGCCCGTGGTTGCCTCCGGCGGTGGCCGGGTAGGCGAGCGCCTATGGACATCACCCTGCAGGTGAACGGCGTGCCGCACACCGTGGCCGTCGACCCCAGGATCTCCTTGCTCGACCTGCTGCGCGAACGGCTCGGCCTGACCGGCTCCAAGAAGGGCTGCGACCACGGCCAGTGCGGCGCGTGCACGGTGCTCATCGACGGCCGCCGGGCCAACTCCTGCCTGGCGCTGGCCGTGGCGGTGGACGGCAGCGAGATCGTCACCGTCGAGGGGCTGGCCTCGGGCGAGCAGCTGCATCCGCTGCAGGCCGCGTTCATCGAGCACGACGCCTTCCAGTGCGGCTACTGCACGCCCGGCCAGCTCTGCTCGGCGGTCGGCATGCTGGGCGAGCCCGGTCCGAGCGCCGTCACCGCCGACCTCCTCCTCGACTCGGCCCTGACGCCCGAGGAGATCAGGGAACGCATGAGCGGCAACCTGTGCCGGTGCGGCGCCTATCCCGGCATCGTGGCCGCGATCGGCGAGGTGGCCCGGTGAAGCCGTTCGACTACGTCCGCGCCCAGAGCCCGTCCGACGCGGTCGGCCGGTACGGCCCCGGCACGATGTACCTGGGCGGCGGCACCAACCTGGTCGACCTCATGCGCCTCGGCGTGGCCGCCCCCGACCACCTCGTGGACGTCAGCCGCCTGCCGCTGGACGCCGTCGAGCCCGTACGCGACCGGCTGCGGATCGGCGCGGCCGTGCGCAACAGCGACCTGGCGGCCGACCCGCTCGTCCGCGCCCGCTACCCGATGCTCGCCAGGGCCGTGCTGACCGGCGCCTCCGGCCAGGTCAGGAACATGGCCACGGTGGCCGGAAACCTGCTGCAACGCACCCGCTGCCCCTACTTCCAGGACGTCACCAGGCCGTGCAACAAGCGCGAGCCCGGCACCGGCTGCCCCGCGATCGAGGGCGACCACGGCAACCTGGCCGTGCTCGGCGCCTCGGACGCCTGCGTGGCCACCCACCCCTCGGACATGGCCGTGGCGCTGGCCGCGCTCGATGCCGAGGTGCACGTCACCGGCCCGGCCGGCGACCGGATCATCCCCATGCCCGGCCTGCACCGCCTGCCCGGCGACGCGCCGGAGCGCGACACCGTGCTCGAACCCGGCATGCTGATCACCGCCGTCGAGCTGCCCGCGCCGCCGCCGGGCGCCTCCCTCTACCGCAAGGTGCGCGAGCGGGCCTCGTTCGCGTTCGCCCTGGTGTCCATCGCCGCCGTGCTCGACGTGCGCTGGGACGGCGTGGTGACCGGCTGCCGCATCGCGCTCGGCGGCGTGGCCCACGCGCCCTGGCGGGCCGAACGCGCCGAACGGGAGATCATCGGCGGCCCCGCCACGGGGGAGGCGTACCTGCGGGCCGCCGAGGCCGAGCTCGACCAGGCCCGCCCGCTGCCGCGCAACGCGTACAAGCTGCCGCTGGCGCGCAACCTGATCGTCCGCACGCTGGAGGAGCTGACGCCGTGAACCGCATCGAGGGGCGCGTCAAGGTCACGGGGCTGGCCACGTACGCCGCCGAGTACCCGGTCGAGGGCGTCGCCTACTGCTACCCGGTGCAGTCCACGGTCGCCAGGGGCCGGGTGACCGGGGTGGACGCCGGGCAGGCGCTGGCCATGCCGGGCGTGCTGGCCGTGCTGTCCGTCGAGGACCCGCCCGACCTGGCCGAGGACGCCGACCCCGAGCTGGCGCTGTTCCGCTCCCGGGACGTCGTCTACCGGGGCCAGCTCGTGGCCGCCGTCGTCGCCGGCACCTACGACCAGGCCCGCGCGGCCGCCGACGCCGTCCGCGTCGCCTACGAAGCGCAGGCCCACGACGTGCGGCTGCGCGCCGACCACCCGGACCTCTACCGGCCCGAGACGGTCAACCCGAACCTGCCGCCCGACACCGACAAGGGCGACGTGGAGGCCGGGCTGGCCGCCGCCGCGTCCGCCGTGGACGTGACGTACACGACGCCGCCCCTGCACAACAACGCGATGGAGCCGCACGCCGCGGTGGCCGTGTGGGCCGACGACGGCCGGCTGCTGGTCTACGACTCGACCCAGGGCACCAGCGGCGACCGGGACAGCATCGCCAAGACCCTCGGCCTGCCCGCCGAGCGGGTGCGCGTGGTGTCCAGGCACGTCGGCGGCGGCTTCGGCTCCAAGGGCACCACCAGGCCGAACGCCGTGCTCGCCGCCCTGGCCGCCCGGGCCGCCGGCCGTCCGGTCAAGGTCGTCTTCACCCGGCAGCAGATGTTCGACCTCACCGGCTACCGCACGCCCACCGTCCAGCGGCTGCGGCTCGGCGCGGACGCCGACGGCCGGCTCACCGCGGTCGAGCACACGGCGTACGTGCAGACCAGCAGGATCGTCGAGTTCGCCGAGCAGGCCGCCACCCCCGGCCGGGTCATGTACGCCACGCCCGCGCTGCGCACCGCGCACCGGCTCGTCCGCCTCGACGTCGCCACCCCGTCCTGGATGCGCGCCCCCGGCGAGTGCCCCGGCATGTACGCCCTGGAGTCGGCGATGGACGAGCTGGCCGAGGCGGCCGGGATCGACCCCGTCGAGCTGCGCATCCGCAACGAGCCCACGACCGAGCCGGACGGCGGGCTGCCGTTCAGCTCCCGCAGCCTGGTGACCTGCCTGCGCGAGGGCGCCCGCCGCTTCGGCTGGGACCGCCGCGACCCGGCGCCCGGCGTCCGGCGCGAGGGGGAGTGGCTGGTCGGCACCGGCGTGGCCGCCTCCACCTACCCGGCCAGGCGCGGCCCTTCGCAGGCCACCGCGACCGTGCGCGACGGCGACTTCGTCATCCGGGTGGCCGCCGCCGACATCGGCACCGGCGCCCGGACCGTGCTCACCAGGATCGCGGCCGACTGCCTCGGCGTCGCCCCCGACCGGGTGCACGTCGAGCTCGGCGACAGCGACCTGCCTGCCGCCCCCGTCGCGGGCGGCTCGATGGGCACGGCGTCGTGGGGCTCGGCCGTCGTACGGGCCTGCGAGGCGCTGCGGGCCGACGGTGGCGAGGGGTCCGCCGACACCACCGAGGAGGTCAAGGCCGACGAGGAGCTGGCCAGGCACGCCTTCGGCGCCCAGTTCGCCGAGGTCAGGGTCAGCTCCGTGACGGGCGAGATCCGCCTGTCGCGCCTGCTCGGCGTGTTCGCCGCCGGCCGCATCCTGGACGCCAGGCTGGCCAGGTCGCAGTTCGTCGGCGGCATGACCATGGGCATGGGGATGGCGCTGATGGAGGAGACGCTGACCGACGACGAGTTCGGCGGCTTCCTGCACCGCGACCTGGCCCAGTACCATGTGCCGGCCTGCGCCGACGTGCCGGCGATCGAGGCCGTCTGGATCGACGAGCAGGACGGCCTGCTCAACCCGATGGGCTCCAAGGGCATCGGCGAGATCGGCATCGTGGGCACCGCCGCCGCGATCGGCAACGCCGTTCACCACGCCACCGGCCGGCGGGTGCGCGACCTGCCCATCACCCCCGCCAAGATCCTCAGCTGACCCCGCCATCCATGTTTCGACCGGCCTCCGCCAAGGAAGAGGGGAACATCCAACGAGGAGGCCGAGTGAAGAACGAGTCGCACGAGGAACGCGCCGACCGCAACTTCGTCGAACTGCTGCAGGGCGCCCGCGTCGCGGTGACCGGCGTGCAGGTGCTGTTCGCGTTCCTGCTGACCGTCCCCTTCTCGCCCGGCTTCGTCAAGCTGGACCAGACCGACCGCTGGCTCTACTTCGCCGCGCTGGTCAGCGCCGCCGTCGCGTCGATCTGCTACATCGCGCCGACCGCCCAGCACCGCGTGCTGTTCCGGCAGGGCCACAAGGAGAGGCTGGTACGCCGGTCCAACACCTACGGCCTGTTAGGAGCGCTCGCCCTGGTGGTGTCGATGACCACGGCCACCATGCTGGTGATCGACTACCTGTTCCACTCCACCCTGGCCTGGGTCACCGCCGGCATCCTGGCCGGGCTGGCCGCCTGGACCTGGTTCGGCCAGCCCGCCCTCGACCGCAGGGGCGATCAGTCCTCCTCCGAGGGCGGCATCTCGGTCTCGTCCCGCGACGACTGACGCGAGTAGGCCGCCCGCCCCACCATGTACGCCGCCACCGACACGGTGATCACCTGCGAGGCCCCCACGATCAGCAGCGGCCCGGCGTTCCACCAGGTGGGCCGGTGCAGCCACATCGCGGCCAGCACCAGCAGCACGCCGAGCACCTGCGGCTTGGTGCCGGCGTGCATCCGGTCGAGCGTCGTGCGGAAGCGCACCAGCCCGGCGCCCGCCGACAACGCCAGCACGGCCCCGAGCACCAGGCAGACCGCCGCCGCGACCTCCATCACGCTGTCCGCCACGCTCACCCCGACCGCCCCGGGAAGAACCGGGCCAGCGACACCGAGCCCACGAACCCCAGCAACGACAGCACCTGGAGCACCGGCAGGTCGGAGTAGTCGTCCCTGACCACCGCGAACAGCCCGACCGCGCACATCGCCAGCGACGTCAGCACGTCGAGGGCGACCGCGCGGTCCAGCATCGACGGCCCGCGCCCCACCCGCCACAACGCGGCCGCCGCCCCGCCGCCCAGCAGCGCGATCGTCACCAGGTACACCGCGCTCACCGCAGCTCCTCCCGGTCGGCGCGGGTGCCGAACGCGGCCACGATGCGCGACTCCAGTCCGGCCAGGTCCCTGCGGACCGCGTCCGGGACGCCCTCCCCGGCCAGCCCCAGCACGTGCAGCATCAGCTCTCTCCTGTCCATGTACGCCTCCACCACCAGGCTCCCCGGCATCGTGGACAACGCCACCATGATCATCACGGTCATCGACTCCGACGACGTGCGCAGCCGCACCAGGACCAGCTGCGTGGGCGGATCGCCGGGCCGCACCACCCACGCCACCACCCGCACGGTCGAGAGCAGCATGTCCCAGCCGAACCACAGCAGGAACCGCGCCAGCGGCAGCGGCCGCACCCTGATCCCCGGGTCCAGGACGGGCAGCGGCAGCAGCCACGTCACCACCAGCGCGGTCGCCAGGCCGCCCAGCACGTTCCCCGCCGACAGCTCGCCCCACAGCGTCACCCACACCAGCGTCAGCCACGCCACCAGCGGCAGCGGCACCCGCCGGCCGAACAGCCGCGGCGCGAGCAGGCCCGCGCTCACCGCCGCGTCCCCAGCACCGCGGTGATGTACGTCTGCCGCTCGCTCAGCTCCGTGGCCACCCGCTGCGTCAGCGCCGCCAGCGGCCCGGCCAGCACCGTGAACGACAGCCCCAGCGCCACCAGCGCCGCCGTCGCGCCCAGCAGCACGGGCGGCAGCGCCGTCGTCGTCACCACCGGCTCCTCACCCGTCGCCTCCTCGCTCTCCATCACCTGGCCCAGCCGCTCCTCGCGCGGCGCGCGCCAGAACGCCTTGCCCCACGTCTTGGCGATCGCGTACAGCGTCAGCAGGCTCGTCAGCAGCCCGCCCGCCACCAGCACGAGCGCCGCCGGGCCGCCCTTGTCCAGGCCCGCCTGCACCAGCAGCAGCTTGCCCAGGAACCCCGACATCGGCGGGATGCCCGACAGGTTCATCGCGGGCACGAAGAACAGCACGCCCAGCACCGGCGCGCTCCTCATCAGCCCGCCCAGCCGGTTGACCGACGTGGTGCCGGTGCGCCGCTCGATCAGCCCCGTCACCAGGAACAGGCTCGTCTGCACGGTGATGTGGTGGACGATGTAGAACACCGCGCCCGCCAGGCCCGCCACCGTCGACAGCGCCACCCCGAACACCATGTAGCCGATGTGGCTGACCAGCGTGAAGGACAACATGCGCTTGATGTCGGTCTGCGCCACCGCGCCCAGCACGCCGGCCAGCATCGTGGCCAGCGCCACCGCCATCAGCAGCGTGGAGACCGGCCCGCCGGGGAACAGCAGCGCCTCCAGCCGGATGATCGCGTACACGCCGACCTTCGTGAGCAGCCCGGCGAACACGGCCGTGGCCGGCGCGGGCGCGGTCGGGTAGGAGTCCGGCAGCCACGCCGACACCGGGAAGATCGCCGCCTTGATCGCGAACGCCAGCAGCAGCGTCAGCTCGACCAGCAGCTTGACCTGCGCGGGCAGCGTGCCGAAGCGCTCGGCGAGCTGCGCCATCGACAACGTGCCCGTCGCGCCGTAGGTCACCGCCAGCGCGATCAGGAACAACATCGACGACGCCAGCGCCATCAGCGTGTACGTGGCCCCCGCCCGCATCCTGGACTCGGTCCCGCCGAAGGTCAGCAGCACGTACGAGCCGCTCAGCAGCATCTCGAACGCGACGAACAGGTTGAACAGGTCACCGGACAGGAACGCGTCCGCCACGCCCGCCACCATGACCAGGAACGCCGGATGGAAGATCGCCATCGGCGCGTCGTGCTCGGCCTCGTCGTAGGCGTTGGCGATCGAGTACACCATCACGCAGAGCGTCACCGCCGACGACACCACCAGCACCAGCGTCGAGAGCCGGTCGGCCACCAGGCAGATCCCGACCGGCGAGGCCCAGCCGCCCAGCTCGGTCACCAGCGGGCCGTGCGTGTCGGCGTGCGCGAGCAGCAGCACCGACACCGCCAGCGAGATGCCCAGCGTGGTGACGCTGATGGCCGACTGCAGATGCCGCAACCGGCCGCCGATCGCCAGCTTGATCCCGGCCGCCAGCAGCGGCAGCAGCACCGGCACGCACACCAGCCCGCGCAGCTCGACCAGGTCACCCACGGGCCCCGCCCCTGCCTGCCACTAGTCTCCGCCCTCCAGTTCGGGGTCGTTGGCGAGCGCCTGGCGGGCCCGCTCCTCGCGGATGGCCGAGCGCATCTGCCTGCGGGCGTCGCGCTGCCGGGCCTTGATCCGCCGGCGCAGCTCCTTCTCGCCGGCCGCCTGCTCGGCCCGCCGCCGGGTGTGCTCGCGGCGCAGCTCGTCGATGCGCTCGGCGTTGTCGCCGGCCGTGGCCTCCTCGCCCGGCCGGTCCCGCTGCCCGGCCTCCTCGAAGCCGAGTTGCAGCTGCTCCTCCGACAACCCTTCGGCCATCCCCGTGCGCATCCACTCCTCCAGCTCGGTGTGCACGCGGGCGATCCGCCGTTCCAGGTCGGCCTCCTGCAGCCGCTCCCGCTCGGCCTGCTCGGCCTCCAGCCGGGCCAGCTCCGCCCGCTGCTCCACGACCAGCCGCCGGTAGGCGTCCTGCCGGGTGCGCAGGGCGTGGCTCAGCTCGCCGCGCCTGGCCCGCAGCCGCACGCGCCGGTCCTCGGTGTCGTCCTGGACCTCGTCGCTGCCGGTGAGCTGCCACGTCCGGTGCACCATGGCCAGCACGAACGCCGTCACTCCCAGGGTGATCACGATGGCGGTGAGCACCATCGCCTGCGGCAGCGGATCGGCCATGTCCGCCACCGGCGTGCTGCCCAGGATGGGCGGCCCGCCGGCGTTCCCGCCCGCGGTGACGATCAGCAGGTTCACGCCGTTGCCCAGCACGACCACCCCGGCCAGCACCCGCACCAGGCTCCGCTCCAGCAGCAGCGTCACACCGGTCGTGATCATCACGCAGCAGCACAGGAACGGCGCCAGGGAGATCGTCACGCGCTCTCCTCCGCCTCGATCTGCCGGTCCAGCTCGGCGCCGAGGCCGCGCAGCACGTCCTGGACCATGCCGGTGACCGAGACGTACACGCCGAGGTCGAACAGCAGGCCCGTGGACACGTGCAGGCTGCCGACGAGCGGCAGGTGCACGTCGGCCGCCAGCATGTCCAGCGCCGCCCGCCCGAACAGCAGCCCGGCCAGCGCCGTGCCGGTCGACAGGGTCAGCCCGGCGCCCATCAGCACGCCCGCGTGCACCGGGACCGCCGCGGCCAGCTCGTACCGGCCGCCGGCCAGGTAGCGCACGGTGATCGCCAGCCCGGCCACGATGCCGCCGGCGAACCCGCCGCCGACCCCGCTGTGCCCGACGAACAGCAGGAACACCGAGAGCACCAGCACCGTGTGGAAGGTCAGCCGGGCCGCCACCTCGAAGGCCACGGCCCGCTGGCCGCGCGGCAGGGTCGAGGACAACCAGTGCGTGCGCTCGGCGGGCACCCGGCCGCGGTCGTCCCGCTCGATCTCGTACGTCCTGCGCCGCAGGAACACCAGGCTCGTCACGCCCAGCGTCAGCACGACCAGCACCGTGCTCTCGCCCATCGTGTCCCAGGCCCGGATGTCCAGGATGATCGCGCTGACGATGTTGCGCGCCCCCGCCTCGCGCGCCGCGGCGGGCATCAGCGACCCGACGGCCCAGGTGCTCCGCGCGCCGGTGGCCAGCAGGCCCGCCCCGGTCACCACCACCCCCACGGCCAGCCCGAGCCCGAACCGGAACAGCCGCGGCAGCCGCGCCCTGACCGGGGTCACCGGCAGCCGCCGCAGCACCAGGGCGAACACCACCAGGGCCAGCGTCTCGGCCAGGAACTGGGTCAGCGCCAGGTCGGGCGAGCCGTGCGCGAGGAACAGCAGCGCGGTGCCGTACCCGATGACGCCGACGACCACGGCCAGCAGGATGTAGGCGCGGGCGAACAGCGCCAGCGCCGCCGACGCGGTGATCAGGACCGCCAGCACCGGCTGCTCCACGCGCTCCCAGGCGACGACCGGCACGTCCAGGTGCGGCACGCCGCCGTAGGCGACGGCGAACACGCCGACGCCGGTCGTGGCGGCCAGCGTGAGCAGCAGGTAGTCGGGCAGCGAACCGCGCTGGACGAAGCCCGTGGCCTGGACGGCGAACCGGTCCAGCCGACGGACGAGCGCCCAGAAGAGCTGCGTCGAGTCCAGCACGTGCAGCGCCGCGCCCGCCCTGGCCACCGGCTCCCTGGCCAGGAACAGCAGCACCCCGGCCGCCAGCGCCACGGCCGACAGCAGCAGCGCGGGGGACAGCCCGGCCCAGATCGCCAGGTGCGTGGCGTGGCCGGGGTCGCGGAAGGTGCCGGTGTAGCCCGACATCGCGCCGCCGTACCAGGAGGCGAAGGGCGCCAGCGCCAGGCCGAGCACCGCCAGCAGCGCGGCGGGCGCGAACATGGCCGCCGCCGTCCGGTGCGCCGGCGTGACCGGCACGCCGGGCTTGGCGGCGAAGGCCCCCCACAGGAACCGCAGCGTGTACGCCGCCGTCAGCGCCGACCCCGCCACCACCCCCGCCAGCACGAGCGGCCGGTCCAGCAGCGCCTCCAGCGCCGCCTCCTTGCCGGCGAACCCCGCGAACGGCGGCAGCCCCGCCATCGACGCCCCCGCCAGCACCGCGGCCGCGCACACCCACGGCATCGACCGGCCGACCCCGCTCAGCTCGCGCAGCTCACGGGTGCCGGTCGCATGGTCGACGACGCCCACGACCAGGAACAGCGCGGCCTTGAACAGCGCGTGCGCGGCCAGCATGCCCACCCCGGCCAGCGCCGCGCCCCGGGTGCCCACGCCGAACAGCGTGATCAGGAAACCGAGCTGACTGACCGTGCCGTAGGCCAGCAGCCGTTTCAGGTCCGTCTCGCGCAGCGCCCGCCAGCCGCCCAGCAGCATCGTCAGCACGCCGAGCGGCACCGCGACCGCCCGCCACAGCGGCACGTCCCCGAACGCCGGCCCGAGCCTGGCCACCAGGTACACCCCGGCCTTGACCATGGCCGCCGCGTGCAGGTACGCCGACACCGGCGTCGGCGCCGCCATCGCGGCCGGCAGCCACGTGCTGAACGGGAAGATCGCCGACTTCGACAGCGCCCCGGCCAGCACCAGCACCAGCCCGGCGGCCAGCGGGCCCGCCTGCGGCGGCCGGGCGACGACCCCCGACAGCGCGTACGTGCCCGCCGCCTGCCCGACCACCACGAACCCGGCCAGCATCGCCAGCCCGCCCAGCGTGGTCACCGTCAGCGCCTTCATCGCGGCCCGCCGGCCCGCCCGGCTCTCCGGGTCGTAGCCGATCAGCAGGTAGGAGAAGACGGTGGTCAGCTCCCAGAAGACGTACAGCAGGAGCAGGTTGTCGGCCGTGACCAGCCCCAGCATCGACCCGGCGAAGGCGGCCATCGCGCCGCCGTAGCGGCCCAGCCCGTCGTCGCCGGCCGGGAAGTAGCGCACGCTGTAGACCAGGACCAGCACGCCCACGCCGGTGACCAGCGCCATCATCAGCAGGGTCAGCGAGTCGGCCCGGAAGGACAGCTCCAGCCCGAGCGCGGGCGCCCAGCGGGTGTCCTCCCGCGCCGGCAGCCCCCGCACCCCCAGCCACACCGTGTACGCGAAACCGGCGCCGGGCGCCACGGCCAGCAGCAGGAAGGAGGCCCGTCCCATGCGCCGGGCCAGCCAGGGAGCGCAGACCGCCGCGAGCGCGTGCAGGACCAGCAGCGACTCCATGGGCTCCTCGGGCGGGAATTTCCGGCTACGTCCGCCCAATCTCTCCCGCCCGGTCGTGCCCGCCGCGCAGGCGCGGCCAGGGTTGACCCGAACGTCACCAGTCCCTCACCCGCCCATGAGCGGGTGAGGGAGCGGGGCCCACGCCCTCAGACCTTCGCGCAGGCTCCCGGACGGGGCGCGCGAGCCGTGATCACGTACCGGTCGATCTGCCGGTCCAGGCAGGACGAGCTCCCCTTGTACGCCGTGTGCCCGTCGCCGTCGTGGGTCAGCAGCACGCCGTGCTCCAGCTGCCCGGCCAGCCGCCTGGCCAGCTCGTACGGCGTGGCCGGGTCACGCGTCGTGCCCACCACCACGATCGGCGGCGACCCGTGGGCGCGCACCTTCCTGGTGAACCCCTTGCCCTTGACCGGCCAGTACGCGCAGCGCTGCTCGGGATGGTCCAGGCAGTTGACGGCCGTCAGCGCCTCGCTGCTGTTGTCGTAGCTGCCGTCGGGACGGCGTCCGTGGTTGACGTCGGCCAGGGCGAGCATGGCCGTGCCGTCGCCCTTGAAGGCGAGGGTGAGCGCCTGGCGCAGGTAGGGCCAGCTGTCCCTGGCGTACATGGCCTGGTTGACGCCCGCGCGCAGGATGGCCTCGTTGACCTGCCTGCTGTCGCCGTCGTTGCGCAGCGGCGCCCGGTCGGCCCGCTTGTAGAGCGCCTCCAGCCGCTTGGTCGCGGCGGCGACGGTGTGCCGGGGGAACGGGCAGTCCCTGGCCCTGAAGCAGTCGCGCAGGAACGACTCGCGGGCCAGCCGGAACCCCCGCTCCTGCGCCGCGCCGAACTCGGCGAGCGTCTGGCCGGGATCCTCGGCGCCGTCGAGCACCATGGCGCGGATCCGGGTGGGGAACAGGTCGGCGTAGCGGGCGCCCAGGTAGGTGCCGTAGGAGAAGCCGAAGTAGGTCAGGCGGGCCTCGCCCAGGGCGGCCCGCATCACGTCCAGGTCGCGGGCCACCTCGCCGGTGCCGACGTGCGCGAGCAGCTGCTTGCCGGAGTTGGTCGCGCAGCCCTGGGCGAAGATCTTCATCCACGCCTTGGCCCGCTTGACCTCGGCCGCGTTGTCAGGGGTGGGGTCGGCGGCGAAGTAGGCGTCCAGGCCGAGGGGGGACAGGCAGCGCACGGGGGCGGAGGCGCCCACGCCGCGCGGGTCGAAGCTGACCACGTCGAAGTGCTGCCGGACGGCGGCCGACATGACGGTCTTGTCGGCCTTCAAGATGGTCGTGCCGGCGCCGCCGGGGCCGCCGAAGTTCAGCACGATCGAGCCGATCCGCCGGCCGGTCGCGGGCAGCCGGACCATGGCGACCCCGATCCGCCGGCCGCCGGGCTTCGCATAGTCGAGGGGCACCGTCAATTTCGCGCACTGGAACCCGCTGCCGCACCCCGACCAGGCCAGGCGCTGACCGTAATAAGCGTTGAGCCCGCCGTTCGCAGCCGCGTTTGCAGTGCCGGACAGGCCGGCCGCGGCGATCAGACCTGCGAGTACGGGGGAAAGAATCGTGATTAAACGTCGCATAATCTAAAGTTGACGGGAATACCTTGCGAGCCCCTTTAAGCGTGGTGGCACAGATCATTTGCAAGAAGCGCGCCGGGCTGGGTATCGAGCAGGTCATCCGCACGACTACCAGGGGGAACAGGCCGCCATGTCGAAGCAGAACCGTCCCGTCGAGGGCGAGCACAAATACGAGCAGCACGTCACCTCGACCGACGAGCACGAGGAGCGGCCCGGCCGCAGCCTCGTCACCACCGACCACGACGTGATCGAGGAATGGGCGCATGAGCGCGGCGCCAAGCCCGCGACCGTGCCCGGCACCGAGCACCAGGGCAGGGCGGGCGTGCTCCGCTTCGACTTCCCCGGCTACGGCGGGGACGACCTGGCGGAGATCACCTGGGAGGAGTGGTTCGAGACCTTCGACCAGCGGAAGCTGAACTTCATCTACCAGGAGCACAAGAAGGACGGCAAGCAGAGCAACTTCTTCCGGCTGGAGAACACGGACCGCGAGGACGCCTGACCCCCGGAGGGGCGGGCCCACCCCCGCCCGCCCACCGGGCCTCTGCCGCCCCCGCTTGCGCGCCGGACTCAGCCGCTCCCGGAGAAGCCCGCCGTCCGGCAGCGCTCAGGAAGGGCCGTCGTTCAGCCGCCCTCGGAGACCCGGCGGGTGACCTCGTCGGCCAGCCGGTCGAGGGAGCGGTCGAGCAGTTCGCGCACCTCGCCGACCCTGGCGCTGGAGGCGGGCTCGTCGAGCAGCGACAGGTGCACGGTCACCTCGCTCGTGCCGGCCGCCGAGTCGGACACCTGCAGCCAGCCCGCGTAGTCGGGGTGGTCGCGGCCGCCCCACTCCACCCGGAGCTGGTCCTCCTGGGCGCGGAACAGCCCCTCGTGCCGCCCGCTGCCGGGCACCAGCTCGCCGCCCGCCTCGACGGTGCCCGCCCCGCCGTCGCCGACCCACAACCCCTGCGGCAGCCACCGGTCCATCAGCTCGACGTCGGACGCCACCCCGAACACGATCATGCTGTCGGCCGGCATCCCGCGCGTCGCCTCGATCTCCGCCATCACAGGCCCCCGTCTTCCCCGAATGCCGCCGTACCGGGCGCGGACCGCGCCGCCTGCCACCGGCAGCCGAACGCGGCGACCATACCCGTGGCATCTGCTCGCAAACCGGCCCCCGCGGTGCCCGTCTGTGCCACTACGGTGGCTCCGGTGAAACCGCGGCGAGAGGGGAGAACGGCGCGATGGCGGAGCTGCCACGAGTGCCGCCGGAGATGTTCCGGTTCGCCACCACTGAGCGGGCGGATCTGCACACGGCCCTCCTCGACGTCCTCGGCGCCGCCGCCGAGCGCCTGGAGCCCGCGCTGACCGCCGGCGAGGTCCGCGACCGGCTGCGCGACCGCGGCTGGTACGCCCCCGTCGGCGACCACGACCTCACCGGCGCGCTGCGGCAGCTCGCCGGCTGGCGACTGGTCGAGGTCGTCTTCGACCACGCCGCCGGCTTCGCGACCGCCGAGGAGTACGAACGCGGGAACCTGCGCTACGCCCTGACCGCCCAGGGCGAGGCCGCCCACGCTGGGCTGCGGCAGGCGTCGGCGACACTGGCCACCGCGACACCGGCCTCGTGGGGCGCGCTCCCCGCCGCCGTGCTCGACGCCGTCGCCGACCGGCTGGAGGAGCTGGAGGCGCTGCTGGCCGACCCCGACCCCGGCCGCGACCGACGGGTGTTCACCTGCCTGCGGGAGCTGGAGTGCCACCTCGACGGGCTGCGCCGCGACACCGTGCGGCTCAACGGCGAGCTGCGCCGGCTGCTGCGCGCCGTCGGCGCCGACGTTGGCACGTTCCACGAGGCCGAGTCGGCCACGGTGGCCCACCTCCAGGAGTTCCTGACCGGGCTGGAGCAGCGCGGCGAGACGGTGGCGCGGGCGCTGCGCGGCGTGGCCGCCCGGGGCGTCGGCGTCCTGCACACCCGGGCCCTGGCCGGCGCCGACCTGCCCCGGATCCCCGGAACCGACCTGGCCACGCCGTGGCTGGCCGCCCGCGCCGCCGCCTGGGCCGAACTGCGCCAGTGGTTCGACCCGGATCTCGTCCCGGCCCCCGAGAGCGGCGGGACCGGAAGCGGCAGTGCCGGGAGCGGAGGTGCCGGGAGCGGCGGTGCCGAGAGGGGCGGGACCGGGAGCGGCGGCGCCGGGAGTGGGGGCGGGCCCCGGTTGCGGCGGCTGCAGGAGGTCGCGGGCGAGGCCATCGTCACCCTGCTCGGGCTGCTCGACCGCGTCACCGCCGCCCGCCGCCCCGCCTCCGGCGCCGCCGCCGACTTCCGCGCGCTGGCCCGCTGGTTCGCCACCGCGCCGGCCGAGGACGACGCCCACCGCCTCTGGGACGCCGCCTTCGGCCTCGGCCCCGCCCGGCACGCCCACCTCGGGCACGCCGACGCCGAGCTCGTCCCGGCCGGGACGCCCTGGGCGGAGGCCGGGCCGGTGGCGGTCTCGGCGCTGCTGCGCTCGCGGGGCAGGACCGAGCGCATGGGCCGTACCGGGCGGGTGCGCGACGTGGCCGCCCTGCGCGCCGAGCGCCGCGCCCGCGCCGAGAAGGAGCACGCCGGGCTGGAGGCCGCCTGGCGGGCGCTGGCCACCACCGGCTCGGTCCGGCTGTCCCAGCTCGGCGCGCTCGACCACGACACCCTCGGCCGGCTGCTCGACCTGCTGGGCCGGGCCCTGGCCGCCCGTCCCGACGCCACCGGCCTGCGCCGGGCCGTCACCTCCGACGGCCGGGTCGAGGTCGTGCTGCGGGCCCCCGGCGACGGCGCGGTCGCGGTGCTGCGCACCTCCGAGGGCTGGTTCCGCGGCCCCGACTACCTGCTCGACGTGCGCTCCCCGGGCGCCCGCGACCACGGGAGGGCCGAAGGGGCATGAGCAGCCTGGCCAACCAGCTCGTCAGGGCGGAGAAGGAGGAGATCGCCCGCGCGATCAGGACCCTTCTTGCCCGGCCCTTCCTGACGGCGGACGACGAGCCCGCCGCCTTCGCGGTGATCAGGAAACGGCGGGAGCCGCTGACCCGGTGGTTCGACTACTTCTGCGGCTGGCGGCTGGTCGTGGAGCCCCGCGAGGGCTACGCCCGCCTGGTCAAGGTCGGGTCGCGGCCGACGGCCACCCGCCCGGCCCGCCGCCGCGCCGGCGGCCCGCCGTTCGACCGCCGCCGCTACACGCTGCTGTGCCTGTGCGCGGCCGAACTGCTCGCCGCGCCGGTCACCACGATCGGCATGCTGGCAGGACGGGTGGCGCGGGCGGCGGCGGTCGAGACCGGCGTGCCGCCCTTCGACCCGGTCAGCGCCGACGAGCGGGCCGCCTTCGTCGACGCGCTCGAACTGCTCGAACGGCACGGCGCGATCACCCCCACCGACGGCACGACCGACGCCTACCTCGGCGACGAGGAGGCCAAGGTGCTCTACCGCGTGGACACCACCCGCGTGATCAGGCTGCTGGCCGCGCCCGTCCCGCCCTCCCGCCTTCCCGGCGCGGCCAGCGACCCCACGGCTTCCGTCGCGGCTCCCGTCGCGGCGCTCACCGTCGAGGCCCGTTACGGCGGCGACGAGCCCACGGAGACCCAGCGCGCCCTGTGGGCCCGCCACTCCGTCATCCGCCGCCTGCTCGACGAGCCCGTCGTCTACCGCGACGAGCTGACCCCCGCCCAGGCCGCCTACGCCGCCTCGCTCACCGGCCGCCGGATGATCCGCAGGGCCGCCGAGGAGGCCGGGTTCGTGCTGGAGGAACGCGCCGAGGGGCTGCTGCTCGTCGACACCGAAGCCGTCGCCACCGACACGAGGTTCCCCGACGACGGCGGCCCCGCCAAGGTCGCCGCCCTGCTGCTGCTCGACCTGCTGGTCACCGCCGGTCCGCTGCCCGCAGGACGCCTCGACGAGGAGGCTGCCGAGCTGCTGCGGCGCTTCCCCCAGTGGGCCAGGGCCTACCAATCGGACGGCGGCGCGCCCCGCCTCGCGGCCGACGCGCTGGAGGTGCTCGCCATGTTCGGGCTGGCCCGCCGTACCGGCGACCGGGTGGCCGCCCTGCCCGCCGGAGCCCGCTACCGGGTCGATCGCGGCCCGGCCGACACGGAGGACGCATGACCGTCACCGAGCTCACGCCCGCCCGCACCGCCCCGGGCATGGACCGGCGCTGGATGCCCGTACGCGCCGGGATCCTCAACGTGTGGCGCTACCACGACGAGGTGTTCGAGTTCCACCGGGGCAGGCTGCTGCTGCGCGGGCCCAACGGCAGCGGCAAGTCCAAGGTGCTGGAACTGCTGCTGCCGTACGTGCTGGACGCCAGTCTCAAACCCAGCAGGCTGTCCACGTTCGGCGGCACCGAGCGGACCATGCACTGGAACCTCATGGGCGAGGGCGCGAGCGGCGTCACCCGCGTCGGCTATGTCTGGCTGGAGTTCCAGCACGCCGACGGCCGCTGGTTCACCTGCGGCGCCCGCCTCCAGGCCACCGCCCACACCAAGAACGTCACCGCCGCCTACTTCACCACCGGCTCCCGCGTCGGCCTGCCCGGCGGCGTCCGGCTCACCGGCGACGGCGGCCAGCCGCTGACCAGGGTCCAGCTCGCCGACGAACTGGGCGAGGCCGGGACGGTCCACGAGTCCGCCGACGCCTACCGCGCCCTCGTACGCCGCACCCTCTACACCGGGCTCAACGAGCAGCGCTACGACTGCCTGCTCACCGCGCTGCGCCAGCTGCGCACCCCCAAACTGTCCGAACGCCTCGACCCCGGCCTGCTGTCCGACCTGCTGTCCAGCGCCCTGCCGCCGCTCGGCGAGGGCGAGATCCACGAGATCGCCGACGGGTTCGAGCGGCTCGACCGGCAGCGCGAGGAGCTGCGCCTGCTCGACCGTGACGTGCAGGAGGCCGACCGGCTGGCCGACGTCCAGCGCGGCTACGCCCAGAAGGTGCTGCGCGCGGCCGCCGCCGCGGCCCTGGACGCCGGGCAGGCCGTCGACGCCCTCGCCGCCGAGGTCAAGGCCGGACGGGAGGCGCTCAAGCAGGCCGGCGACGAGCTGGCCGCCGCGGCCGTCCGGCTGTCGGAGGAGGAGGCGCAGGAGCTGGCCCTGGCCGCGCAGATCGAGGGGCTGAAGGAGAGCGAGGCGTACCGCTCCGGGCGCGACCTGCACCGGCTGCGCACGCAGGCGCGCGAGGCGCACGAGTCGGCGGCCCGGCTGCGCGACCAGGCCGGGGCGGCGGCCCGCGGCGCGTCGGCCAGGCAGGAGCTGTCGTTGCGCGCGGCGGCCGTCGCCCGCGCCGCCACCGGCCTGGCCGACCGCGCCCGCGCCGAGGCCCGCCGGGCCGCCGAGCGCGCCGGGCTGCTCTCGGTCCACCTGGAGTGCGAACGCCCGGTTCCGGATCACTCGGGCGCTCAGCCGGGCGGCGAGGGGGAGCGGGGCGACGACGGCGAGGAGTCCGTGCGCCGCGCCCGCGAGCTGCTGCGCGCCGCCGTCACCAGCCGCGCTGGCCAGATCCGCGAGGTCGCGGCGGCGGCCGTCGAGCACGAGGAGGCGATCGGCCGCCGCACCACCGCCGAGCACGACCGCGACCGCGTCCGCGACGACCTGGCGGCCGCGACCGCCGCCCACGACCAGGCCGGCGCGACCCGCGACGAGCGCGCCCGCGACCTGGCCGCCGCCCTGGAGGAGTGGGCCCGCGGCTGCGCCCACCTCCGGCTCGACCCCGAGGAGCTGGCCGGCCTCGCCGACCGGTCCGACCAGGCCGACGAGCTGGTCGGCGCGGCGCGCACGGCGGCCGCGGTCCGGCTGGCCGCCCGCGAGCACCACCTGACCGGTCTGCGCGACCGGCTGCACGCCGAACGCGCCGAACTGGCCCGCGAACGCGAACGCCTGGCCGACCGGACCGCCCTGGAGCCGCCCCCCTCGCCCGTCCGCCCCGCCTCCCGCTCCGGACGGCCCGGCATGCCGCTGTGGCGGGCGCTCGCCTTCCGCTCGGGCGTCGACCCGGTCACCCAGGCGGGCGTCGAGGCGGCGCTCGAAGCCTCGGGCCTGCTCGACCTGTGGCTGCTGCCCGACGGCGGCATGGACCCCGGCGAGCACGACGCCTTCGCCGCCTCCGCCCTGGCCCGGCCCGCGCCCGGCCACAGCCTGGCCGCCGTGCTGTCCGCCCAGCCGGGCGCGCCCGTCTCGGCCGAGCGGGTGCTCGCGGGCGTCGCCTTCGCCCCCACGGCGCTCGGCCTCGACCACCCGGCGGCCGTCGGCGCCGACGGCACCTGGCGGCTCGGCCCGGCCGCCGGGCGCTGGGTCAAGCCGGAGCCCGCCTACATCGGCGACGCCGCCCGCGAGCGCGCCCTGCGCCGCCGCGTCGCCGAGCTGGACGACCGGCTCTCCGACCTGGCCGGCACGATCGCCGAGTGCGACCACCTGTTCAGGGTGCTGGCCGGCGACCGCGACACGCTCGCGGCCGAGCTGCGGCGGCGGCCCGACCGGAGGCCGTACGACGGGGCCGCGCGGGCGCTGGACGCGGCCGTGGCCAAGGTCGCCCTGCTGGAGGACCAGCTCCGCGCGCACGAGCAGCGCCTGCACGAGCGCGAGAAGGAGGTGGGCAGGTCGCTGCGCCGGCTCACCGAGCTGGCCGCCCGGCACGCCCTGCCCGCCGCCCGGCCCGCGCTCGACCGGCTGGAGGCCGCCCTGCGCGCCGCCGAGACCACCGGCGCCGTCTGGCACGACCGGCGCGGCGACGCCCGCGCGGCCAGGGAACGCGCCGGCCAGGCGGCCGAGACCGCCCGCGAGTACCAGGACCTGGCCGTACGGGCGATGGAACGGGCCGAGGAGGCGGCCGACGCGGCCGTCGTGCTGGCCGAGAAGCTGGCCGCCGTCGAGCCCGCGGCCGGCGGCGAGGACCTCGACCTGCTCGGCCGGCTCCAGGACGCCCAGACCGCCCACCAGGGCTGCCGCCGCCTGATCCGGACGATCCACGACGACACGGCCCGGCTCAACGCCCGCCTCGGACGGCTCAGGGGCGAGCTGGGTCAGGCCGAGGAGAAGCACGCCGAGGCCGGGCGCGTCCGCGAGGCGGTCTGCGAGCGCCTGCGCCGCCTGCTGGCCGGCCACCTGGCCGCCGACGCCGGCCTGCCCGCCGGGCCCGCCCCCGACGCCGGGGTGCGCGCGGTGCTGGAGGCGGCCGGGGACGTGGCCGGGCGGCTCGCCGCGGTGCCGCACGAGCAGCGGACCGTCAGGGAGGCCGAGGCCCGCCTGCGGGACGCCTTCCACCA
>NZ_JBSFGJ010000137.1:0-20878 GCF_053596515.1 Nonomuraea sp. NPDC001684 | reverse complement strand
TTCGCGATCCGGCCCTCGGCTGGCCCTCTTGCGCGGCCGGGAGCCTGGCCTTCCAGCTGTTTGTCTTCGATGCCTTGTTCTTTCCGGCATGTCGGACTCGTGTCGGGGGCGTTCGTAGGGCGGAGAGTGCGCCCTGAGCTGGGCGGCCCAGCGGTCCCGGCCGACCTCGGGCCGACGTACGATGGCGCATGTGACCAGCAGACCCGCCGAAGCGCAGCACCTGCGTGACCTCGCCCTGCTGCGCCGCGTCCGCGACCGCATCGACCGCGACTACGCCCAGCCGCTCGACGTCGAAGCCCTGGCCCGCGGCGTGAACATGTCAGCCGGCCACCTAAGCCGCGAGTTTCGCCGCGCGTACGGCGAGGCCCCGTACGGCTACCTGATGACCCGCCGCATCGAACGCGCGATGGCGCTCCTGCGCCGCGGCGACATGAGCGTCACCGAGGTCTGCTTCGCGGTCGGCTGTTCCTCGCTCGGCAGCTTCAGCACCCGCTTCACCGAGTTGGTCGGCGTGCCACCCAGCGTCTACCGTCGCCGCGCGGCGAGCGCGACCGCGGGGATGCCGTCGTGCGTGGCGAAACAGGTGACCAGACCCATCAGGAACCGAGAGACCGCGCTTACCTGACCCCAATTAGCGTGACTTCCATGGACATCACCATCCACTCCAGCTTCCTCCCGCACACCGACCCGGAAGCCTCCCTGGCCTTCTACCGTGATGCCCTCGGCTTCGAGGTACGCAACGACGTCGGCTACAAGGGGATGCGCTGGCTCACGGTGGGCCCCGCCGGCCAGCCGGACACCTCCATCGTCCTGCAACCACCGGTCGCGAACGGCTACGGCATCACCGACGACGAACGCCGCACCATCACCGAGATGATGGCCAAGGGCACCTACGCCGGCGTGAACCTGGCCACCACCGACCTCGACGCCACCTTCGAACGCCTGAAGGCCAGCGGCGCCGAAATCGTCCAGGAGCCGATGGACCAGCCGTACGGCGTCCGCGACTGCGCCGTCCGCGACCCTTCCGGCAACCTGATCCGCATCCAGGAACGCCACCCCTGACCCACCCCCGGCACCATCACCCTGGATGTGTCCTTTGAGGTCGTCCCTGACCCACATTCAGGAACGTCATCCGTGGCCCGTACTCGGTTCCATCGCCCTGGATGCGTCCTTTTGCGTCGTCCCCCTGCCCCACTCTCAGGAACGTCATCCCCGGTCGGCGCTCGGTTTCGCCCTGGGCGTGTCCTTTGGGGTCGTCCCCCTGTCTCACGTTCAAGAACGTCATCCCCGATCCGGGGTCAGCACCATCACACCTGACACGTCCTTAGGGCCGCCCCTCTTGATCGGTGATCAGGAACGTCACCCCTGCTCCACCGGCCCGGCGGCGCCTGATCACCCGATCGCCAGTGCCTCGCCGTTCGGGTCGTCGGCGAAGCCCGGAACCCAGCGGATCACCTCGTCACGGAAGCGCGCCGTGGTGCCGAGCTGGCAGAGGACCCCGACACCGGCCGCATGCACCCGATGGATGAGCACGTACGACGGCGGCAGGTTGAGCTGGCGAACCACGTTCGTCGGGCGGAGGTCGGTGACACTGGCCGCCTGGGCCTGCAGCCACTCCCGGCTGAAGGTGAACTCCTCCACGGCCGTCGGCTCCACGTACGGCGCCAGGAAAGCGCGCAGGGCGTCGGGGTCGATGTCGATGTCCTGACGGATGAAGCCCTCGTCACGGAGGCCCGTCATCACGGTGTCCATGTCGCCCTGGTTGAAGATGCGCGTGAGCTGCCCGAAGACCTTCGGATAGCCGCCGGGCAGACGGTTGACCGCGCCGAAGTCGAGGACGCCGAGCTTGCCGTTGGCCAGCACGCGGAAGTTACCCGGATGGGGATCGGCGTGCAGCATGCCGACCCGGGCAGGCGAGCTGAACAGGAACCGGACGAACAGCAGCCCCGCGTGATCACGCTCCTCCTTGCTGCCCTCGTTGATCACCCGCGACAGGGGAGTGCCGTCCATCCACTCGCTGACCAGCACCATCTCGTTGGCCGCCACCACATCCGGGACGTGGAAGTCGGGATCGCCGTTGAACTCCAGCGCGAAGGCATGCTGTGCCTCGGCCTCGCGAAGGTAGTCGAGCTCCTCGGCGATCCGTTCGCGCAGCTCGGCCAGCAGCGCCTTCATGTCGAGGCCGGGCAGCAGCGCTCCGAACATCTTTCCCAGCCGGGCCAGCTGGGTGAAGTCGCCGAGCAGCGCCTTGCCCGCCCCCGGGTACTGGATCTTGACGGCCACCTCGCGTCCGTCGTTCCAGACGGCCTTATGCACCTGGCCGATCGAGGCGGCGGCCGTGGGCCGGTCGTCGAATGAGAGGAAGTGTTTGCGCCAATCGTCCCCCAGCTGCTCGGCGAGCACCTTGTGGACGGTGGCGACCGGCAGCGGAGGGGCGGCGTCCTGGAGTTTCGTCAAGGTCGCCCGGTAGGGGCCGACGATCTCCGGCGGAAGCGCCGCCTCGAAGATTGACAGTGCCTGGCCGAGCTTCATCGCCCCGCCCTTGAGCTCGCCGAGCACCTTGAAGATCTGCTCGGCGGTGCGCTGCTGAACCTCCTGGGCCACGATTTCTGCTGATTTGCCGCCGATGCGCTTGCCGAGGCCGAGGGCGGCCCGCCCGGCGAACCCGAGCGGAAGGGTGGCCAACTTGGCTGAGCGGGTGACTGCCCGGCGCGGAAGATCGCTCACACTCATGCGCGGAACCTCGCCCGAGATGCCGCTTCCCCCCTTCGTGGTCGTCCCCTGAGCACGTCAGTCGCTGGTAGGTGACATGTCCATTGTTAGCGAATAAGGATTGTTTCGCATACAACGACATTGCGGATGACCGCTCCACGACCGTCTTTTCCAGCACCAATCAGGCATTACGTCCATTGTGCCGTTCGTCACAGAGGACGCCCGGCCTTCGAGATGAGCAAGCGCCTGGCCGGTCGCCGCCGCCGCGACGAGCGTGGCGAGGGTCGTGTCGCAGGCGATCTCGCCGGGCGGATAGCCGCCCAGCCTGGCAGTGACGATCGGCCAGGCGGGATCGTGGTCGCGGCGCGTCAGGTCGAGACAGTGCAGGCACGTCGTCTCACCGGGAAACACCAGCGGCCCGACGGATCCGTGCCCCTCGAAGGCCGACACGAGCAGATGAGGGATGCCGAAGTCGGCCAGCTCGTTGACCAGCACCCCGTCCAGAGGCCCCACGGGCGCGAGGATGGCGAGGTCGGGACGCGCCGTGCCGTCCCCCAGATGCGGAGCTCCGGCCAGGACGTTGGATGACGGAACGGCGTCCTGACTCACCTCCGCGGGGATGGGTGGCACAGCAGGAGAGACCCGCGCAGCGGCGGCGCCGGACGGCGTGACACCCGCCCGCCTGGGGCGTGCGATCGTGCCGCCGGTCGGCGTGATGCCCGCCCGCTGGGGCTTTGCGGTCGTGCCGCCGGACGGCGACGCCGCCCCGCGCGCAGGCCGGCCGGTGGCGTCACCGGCGGGCGTCGCGTTCCGGCCTGTGGGGTGAGGGGTTGAGATGCGATCGCGCGGAGGCGGAACGGCCGGGGCGTTCTTCGGCGGGGGAGCAAGCAGCCGCCGGGCGACCGCCGCCGCGCCCTCCTCCCGGGACAGCCCCACCTCGGCCCACGTCAGCCCGCCCGGCGTGATGTCTCCAGGCCGGACCGGCCCGGGATCAATCACCCGGATGTCGCCGACCCCGCCGGCCGCGAGCAAGGCGACGATCTGCGCCCCCACGCGCCCGGCCCCGTAGACCCTGACCTTCGCCTCCCGCCGACGCCGCAGCAGCTCGACGCCGCCCTCCGGGCTGTTGGAGGCCAGGTCGAGCGCGTCGAGGTCGGGTTTCAGCCGATCCCTCTCCGCGAGGGAGAGCTCCCGCAACGGCGCCGGGAACGGGCCGGCGTCGTGCAGGGCGCCCCGTGTGGCGAGGTAGTCGAGCAGAGCCTGGGCGCACGGCTCGTCGAGGCCGGCCGCCGCCGCGTCGCGCATCACCCGGCGCAGGTCGCGGGTGCCGTCGAGCCCCTCGATCCACTGACGCACCGATCTCGTCAGGCCGGTCAGCGTGATGGCCCGGAGGGGATGCACGCCGTACTGCAGGGTGTGCTCGTCGCGGAGGATTCGCCGGAGGGCCGGCTTCACACGTGGCCTCATGGCCGGAAGGTTCGCACGTCCGACCAAGATCCCGAGCCGGTTCCGCGCCGCCTGTGGACAACCTCCGACCGCGACGCCCACCCTGTGGATAACGTCCGACCGCGGAGTACACCCGCGAAGGGCCGGCGATCACAACCGCACCTGAGGCAAGCCGGGACCACCGCGGCTGGCCAGGAACCACATCCGCATCCGCGCCCCGCGGAGCGTTACGCTTCGCCGCATGAGCGAGATCTTGGTCGACCGCACAGACGACGGAGTAGTCGTCCTCACCCTCAACCGCCCCGAACTGCGCAACGCCATGACCGACACCATGACGGCCGAATGGCGCGAAACCATGACCACCCTGGCCGCCGACCGCGACCTGCGCTGCGTCGTCGTCACCGGAGCGGGCAGCGCGTTCTCCTCGGGCGGTGACCTGTCATGGATCGGCGAACGGGGCGCCGAGGCGGTGCCGCCGCTGCGCGACCGCATGCTCGCCTTCTACCGCACCTGGCTGATGATCGCCGACCTGGAGGTGCCCACCGTCGCCGCGGTCAACGGCCCCGCCGTCGGCGCGGGCCTGTGCGTGGCCCTGGCCTGCGACCTCGTCTACGCCGCCGACGACGCCAAACTCCTGGCCCCCTTCACCCGGCTCGGGCTGCACCCGGGCATGGCCGCCACCTACCTGCTGCCCAGAAGAGCCGGTACGGCACTGGCCCGGGAGATGCTCCTGACCGGCCGTCTCCTTACGGGCACGGAAGCGGCAGATAAAGGCTTGGTAAATCAATCTTTCCCGAAGAATGACCTTCTCTCCGAGGTTTCGGTCATCGCCAAGAAGATCGCAGAGATGGCTCCAGTCGCCACCCGCCTCACAAAGGTCGCGCTGAACCAAGACCATCAAGACCTGGAAGCCGCTCTGAGGTGGGAATCCTTGGCCCAGCCCGTCACCATGGCATCATCCGACCTGCTGGAGGGCCTGGCGGCGCATCGGGAAAGGCGCATGCCCAAATTCACCGGCTCTTAATCATCTGACCAGCGAAAACAACGTCCACCCTCTGTGGAATTTCGCCAGTCTCGGCTAACGTGCTTATGTGCCCCCCGAGACAGTCGAGGTCCGTCGCAGTTCTCGTCGCCGGCGTACGGTCTCCGCCTACCGCGACGGCGACAAGACGATCGTGCTCCTGCCCGCCTGGCTGAGCGGCGAAGACGCGGATGAATGGGTGAGCCGGATGCTCGACCGGCTGGCCGCCAAGGAAGAACGACGAAGGCCGACCGACGAGGCCCTGCTCGAACGGGCGAGGGAGCTGTCGGTGAAGTACCTCGACGGCCGGCCCGACCCCGTGAGCGTTCGATGGGTCGACAACCAGCAGCATCGCTGGGGCTCCTGCACCCCGGAGAACGGCGCCATAAGGATCTCGACCCGGCTCAAGGGCCTGCCCGAGTGGGTCATCAACTACGTCATCATCCACGAGCTCGCGCACCTGATCGTGCCGAGCCATGGCCCGGGGTTCTGGGCGCTGGTAGAACAGTATCCGAAGGCGGAGCGGGCGCGCGGGTTCCTCGAAGGATTCTCCGCGGCGGCCCACACGGCACCGGAGGAGTGTTGACGCGCATCGTCGCCGTCCTGGTACGCGGCCGCATGGCCGAAGCGGCGCCCCCCGGCGTCGATCCACGGCAGTTCCTGGCGGCCGTGGCCGAGGACACCTACGAGATGGTCGCCGGCCTGGAGTTCGTCACCCCGGCCCTGATCACGGCCGTCCCCGGCCTCGACGACATCGTCTGGCCCGGCACGGAGATCATCACCATCGACGAGGAGGAGCCGCTGCGCGCCGTCCTCGGCCGCCTGTCCGGCGACCAGGCCGCGGTGATCAACGCCGACGCGCCCGACCTGCCCTCGCTGCTGGTCGGCAAGCTGTTCAGGGAACTGGGCCGGGCCGAGATCACGATCTGCCCCGCGGCGGACGGCGGCGCGGTGGCGCTGGCCTGCGCACTGCCGCTGCCGGCCTGGGCCGACCCCGACCTCGACGACCCCGACGTCGTCGCCGTCCTCCGGGAGCAGGCCCCGGGCCCGCGCAGGGTCGCCACCATCTCCGGATGGCACCGCCTGCGCACGTTCGACGACGTCGGACGCCTAGATCCAGGTCTCGAAGGCTGGGACAACACCCGCGCCCTGATCGGCCGCTGACGCGCGTCAGGGAACGGTGAGCTCGGCCAGGACGGCCCGGTGGTCGGTGCCCGGCACGTCGCGCACGCTGACCTCCCTGACGCCCACCCGCTCGTCCACCAGCACGTGATCGATGGTGATGATCGGCGGCACCCGCTTGTTGGCCGGCCACGTGGGGATCAGCCCCGCGCCCACCTGGTCGGCCGCGTCCTTGTACCCCCGGGCCAGCAGCCTGCGCAGCGAGGCGTGGTCGAGCGAGGCGTTGAAGTCGCCGGCGAGGATTCGCACGGTTTCGCCGCCGGCCGAAGGAAGGCCGGCGAGCGCCTCGTTCCAGTTGACCACGTTGGGGCCGAGCGGCGGATAGGGGTGGACGTCGACGAACTCGATCGGCTTCCCGCCCGGCAGCGCCACCATGGCGGCGGGCATCTTGTGCCCCACCGGAGGCACCACGTCGTCGAGCGGCTGGAGCGGGTGCCTGGAGTAGAGGCCGCTTCCGCCGGCGTCCCATTCGTCCTCAAGTACGCGGTGGGGCATGAGCTCCTTCAGGCCGGCCGCGTCCATGTCGGCCACGGCGCCGGGGGTCAGCTCCTGCGTGCTCAGCACGTCGGGCCGGAACGCGCGCACCAGGTTCACGATCACCTGCGGGTCGGCCCTGCCGAACAACATGTTGATCGTCATGACTTTGAACGGCCTGCCGGTCGTGGCCTCGGCCGTGCCCAGCGCGCGCGGCAGGACGCTGAACCCGAGCGCGGTCGTGGTGAGCAGCGCGACGGCCGTCGCGGCCCGCCTGCGCCCGACCGCGGCGATCAGGAGGGGGACCAGGGACCCGGCCGCCGCGTACGGCGTCGCCGTCATCAGCTGCGTGGGCAGCGAGCCTCGTTCCAGCCCGGCCACCCTGGCCACGGCCCAGGCCGCGAAGGGTGTCACGGCCAGCCAGGTCAGGACGTTGCCGGGCAACTTCCGCGGCTTGCGGGCAGGCGTCACGATCGTGCCGCCAACGGCAGAAGTCTCCACGCGGCCCCCCTGGGAACGATGCGAAGGACTCTAGCCCAGCGAACGCGAGCGCGAGCTGAGCGCGGAGCGTCCGCGTGCGGCCAGCCGGCGCGTGGCCTCGTCGGACAGCTCGGGGATCTCGTCGACGGGGAACCAGCGCAGGTCGAGCGACTCGTCGCTCATGACGGCCTCGGCGCCGGGAGGGGCCACGGCCGCGTACTCGACGTCGAGGTGCCAGCTGCGCGGCGGATGGCACCAGACCTCGTGCTTGTCCACGGCCAACGGGCCGGGCAGCAGCTCAAGTCCGGAGATTCCCGACTCCTCGGTGGCCTCGCGCAGCGCCACCGCCTCCAGCGTGGCGTCCAAGTCCTCGCAGTGGCCGCCCATGGGCAACCACTTCCCGGCCTTCGGATGCAGCGTGAGCAGCACCCGGGCGCCGTCGTGGCTGAGCACGGCGGTGGTGGCCGTCAGGTGGCCGGGTGCGCACGCGCGCCACATGGCGTCGTCGTACGTCCGCAGATGGCCGAGGAACTCGGCGCGCAGCGCCTCCTCCTCGGCGGTCGGCGCGGTCCAGGAGGACAGCACCGCCACCGCGTCGTCGTGCAGGGTCACCGGCCGCCGTCCTGGTCGCCGTTCTCGTCGCCGGGCTTGGCCTCCAGCTGGGAGATGTCCCAGGCGGCCTCGCCGCGGACGAACGCGTCGGGGTCGTCGAGGTCCTCGGCCGTCGGCATGAGGTCGGGGTGACCCCACAGGGCGTCGCGCCCGTCGACGCCGCGCTCGGTCTCCAGCGCCCGCCACAGCGCCGCGGCCTCGCGCAGCCGCCGGGGCCGCAGCTCCAGCCCGACCAGCGTGCCGAACGTCAGCTCCGCGGGCCCACCGGTCGCCCGGCGCCTGCGTACGGTCTCGGCCAGCGCGACCGCCGAGGGCAGCTTGCCGTCGGCGGCCCGGTCGACCACCGTGGCCACCCACCCCTCGACCAGGGCGAGCATCGTCTCCAGGCGAGCCAGGGCGGCCTTCTGCCGCTCGGTCTCCTCGGGCTTGAGCAGCGCGCCGCCGCTCAGCGCCTCCTGGATCGCCTCGGGATTGTTGATGTCGAGCCCGCGGATCTGCTCCTCCAGCGCGGAGGTGTCCACGGTGATGCCCCTGGCGTATTCCTCGACGGCCCCGAGCAGGTGCGAGCGCAGCCACGGGACGTGCTGGAACAGCCGGTGGTGCGCGGCCTCGCGCAGCGCCAGATAGAGCCGGATCTCGTCGGCGGGGATCTCGAGGCCCTCGCTGAAGGACGCGATGCCGCCGGGCAGCAGCGCCGCGGTGCCGGACAGCGGCAGGCCGATGTCGGTCGTGCCGATGACCTCGCGCGCCAGCGAGCCGAGCGCCTGGCCGATCTGCTGACCGACCATCATGCCGCCCATCTGCTTGAGCATGCCCATCAGCGGCCCGGCCATCTGCTGGGCCTCGGGCGGCAGCCCGGAGCCGCCGAGCGCGCCGCCCATGGTCTCGACCATGCGTTCGGCAACGGGCTCGCAAAGCTTGCGCCAGACCGGGACCGTGTTCTCGATCCACTCGGACCGGCTCCAGGCCTGCGGGTTGGACACGCCGCTCGGCAGTGTCGTCGCCTCGTTCAGCCACAGGTCGGCCAGGCTCAGCGCCTCGACGATCTGGCGGCGCTCGCCTTCCATGACGCTCGGATCGCCCTGGGCGACCACGGCGTGTCGTGCGATGTTCTTGGCCATGTCCCAGTTGACAGGGCCTGAACCCTGGGGCGCCGACAACATGTCGGCGAACTGGCGCATCGCCTGAGCCATTTGCTCAGGGTTGCCGAACATGGCGAACGGGTTCTCGTTAGGGTCGTTTTCGCGACCTGGCAGGTCAGTCACCGCTCTACCTCGTGCAGGATGGAGGAGTCCACATCCGCCACGTTAGTCGTCCTACGGCGGATCAGTGCAAAGTGAGGACCTGGTGCCTACCTCGAAACGCCCGCGTCAACCCGTCGTCGCCGTCACCGGCGCGGCCTCCGGCATCGGCCGCGAGTTGCTGGTGAGACTCGCATCCGCCGCGGATTTCCGCAGAGTGGTGGCCATCGACGAGGAGCGTGGCGACGTTCAGGAAGCCACGTGGAGAGTGATCGACGTACGGGATCCGCTCTTGGCGAACCGGATCTCCGACATCGACGTCCTGGTCCATCTGGCCGGTGACTACGCCGTCGACTCCGACCCGGGGGAGCGGCGCGCGTACAACCTCAGAGCCGCGCAGACGGTGCTCACCGCCTGCGCCGCCGCCCGCGTGCGGCGGGTGATCCTGGTCACCAGCGCCATGGTGTACGGCGCCGCGCCCGACAACGAGGTCCCCCTGCCGGAGGACTCCCCGGTGGCCGCCGAGCCCGACACCGGCGTCGTGGGCGACTACCTGGAGATCGAGTCGCTGGTCCGCAGGTCGCTGCGCAGCCACCCGGGCCTGGACGTCACGGTGCTGCGCCCGGCGGCGGTCGTCGGTCCGGGCGTCGACACGGTCATCACCCGGCACTTCGAGTCGCCGAGGCTGCTCACGGTCAAGGGCTGCAATCCCAACTGGCAGTTCTGCCACATCGACGACCTCATCTCGGCGTTGGAGCTGGCCGCCAAGGGGGCCGTCACCGGCGTGGTGGCCGTGGGCTCCGACGGCTGGCTGGAGCAGGAGCAGGTCGAGGAGCTGTCCGGAATCCGGCGGTTCGAGCTGCCGGCCGGGCTCACGTTCGGCACCGCGCAACGCCTGCACCGGCTCGGCATCACCCCGGCCCCCGCCACCGACCTGCACTATGTCGTCTATCCGTGGGTGGTCGACTGCTCGGCGCTGCGCGAGGCGGGCTGGAAGCCCACGTGGACCAACGAGGCCGCCTTCCGGCAGCTCCTCGAACTCCGCGAGAACAGGACCACCGTGGTCGGCAGGCGGCTGCCGGTCAAGGAAGCCACGCTCACCGCGGCCGGCGCGACGGTGGCCGTCATCGGCACCGCGGCGATCGTCCGGCAGGTCCGCAAAAAGCGTCGCCAGTAGGAACGTGAGGTTAGGCTCTTTCCGTGGACGTCATCCGGTTGCTCGGCATTCGTGACACCCCGTTGTCCGTTGACGAGGTGCTGGCCGCGGTGGGAGACCACGCGGCGGGCGGCACCGCGATCTTCATCGGCACCGTGCGCGAACAGGACCACGGCAAACCTGTGACCCGGCTCTCCTACTCCGCCCATCCCTCGGCGCCCGACGAGCTGCGCCGGGTCGCCGAGAAGGTCGCGGCCGACTTCCCCGTCACCGCGATGGCCGCCGTCCACCGGGTCGGCGACCTGGGGCTCGGCGACACGGCGGTGATCGTCGCCGTGGCCGCGCCGCACCGCGACGAGGCGTTCAAGGCCTCGCGCAGGCTCATCGACGACCTCAAGGCCGAAGTCCCCATCTGGAAACACCAGGTGTTCGCCGATGGCGAGACCGAGTGGGTCGGCGCCTGCGAATAAGCTCATCACCATGTCACGACGCGTCCTCACCCTGCTGCTCGCGGGGTTCTTCGTGCTCGCGCTGGGCGTCCTGGGCGCGTTCCGGCCGGTCCCGTACGTCGTGCTGAGCCCCGGCCCCACCGAGAACACCATCGGCGAGATCGACAAGAAGCCGGTGATCTCGATCAGCGGCCGGCAGACCTATCCCACCAGCGGCGCGCTGAGCCTGGTCACGGTGGCCTACCAGGGCGGCCCGGCCGCCCAGATCGACCTGCTGACGGCGTTGCGCGGCTGGCTCGACCCGACCGTCGCGGTGGTCCCGCAGGAGACGATCTTCCCGCCCGGCCGCGACGCGAAGAAGGTCGACGAGGAGAACGCGGTCGAGATGACCAACTCCCAGGACTCCGCCAAGGCCGCCGCGCTCAACGAGCTCAAGATCCACTACGACCGGGTCGTCACGGTGCTGTCCACCGAGAAGGGCAAGCCCGCCGACGGCAAGCTGCAGAAGGGCGACCAGATCAACGCGGTCGACGGCAAACCGGCCACCGACTCGCAGTTCGTCGGCGACACCGTCAAGGCGCACAAGCCGGGCGAGACCGTGACCTTCAACGTGACCAGGGGCGGCCAGAAGCTCGACGTGTCGCTGCAGCCGATCGCCAGCAAGGACGGCAAGCCCCTCGTCGGCGTGCTCATGCAGGAGAAGTTCAAGTTCCCCTTCGACGTCGACATCAACGTCGGCGACGTCGGCGGCCCGAGCGCCGGGCTGATGTTCTCGCTCGGCATACTCGACAAGCTGACCCCCGGCGAGATCACCGGCGGCAAGCGCATCGCCGGCACGGGCACCATCGACACCGAGGGCCAGGTCGGGCCCATCGGCGGCATCGCCCAGAAGATGGTGGGGGCCCGCGACTCCGGCGCGACCGTCTTCCTCACCCCCGCGGACAACTGCGCGGAGGCCATGAAGGCCGTGCCCGACGGCCTGCGGCTGGTCAAGGCCGACACGTTGCACGACGCGGTGCTCGCGCTCGACGCGCTGCGCACCGGAAAGGGCAATGTGCCCGCTTGCGAGGCCGGATGAAACTTCCGGCGAGCGCCGTGCGTTAGCCGTACGGCTGGCGCTGCGGTGTAAGTTGCCAGACACGGACCGTTTCTTCATCACGACGAGGGGTTGGCCTTGAGCTTCCGGACCCCAGGGGCCGGCAGGGCGATGCGCTTGCCACGCCGGCCGCGGCTGCTTCTGCCTGTGGCCATCGCGCTGGTCGCGATCGTGGCCCTGTTTTTTCTCTTTTCTGGGATTTATACCGACTACCTGTGGTTTGACACGACCAACTACACGTCGGTCTTCTCCGGGGTGCTGCTGACCGAGATCGTGCTGTTCCTCGTCGGAGCGGTGCTCATGGTCGGCATCACGGGCGGCAACATGCTGCTGGCCTTCCGCACCCGGCCGATGTTCGGCCCCGCCGTGTTCGGCGGCGGCAGCGGAGCCGACCGCTATCGCATGGCGCTCGACCCCCACCGCAAGCTGATCTTCATCGTCGGCATGGGCCTGCTCGCGCTCTTCTCCGGCTCCTCGTTCGCGGGGCAGTGGAAGACGTGGCTGCAGTTCGTGAACGGAGCCTCCTTCGACAAGAAGGACGAGCTGTTCGGCATGGACATCTCGTTCTTCATGTTCGACTACCCGTTCATCAGGATGGTGCTGAACTTCCTGTTCACCGCCGTGATCATCTCGATCATCCTGGCCACGATCACCCACTACCTCTACGGCGGCTTCCGGCTGCAGTCGCCGGGCGTGCACGCCTCCAGGGCCGCGCGGATCCACCTTTCCGTGCTGCTCGGCGTGTTCGTCCTGCTCAAGGCCATCGCCTACTACATCGACCGGTTCGGTCTGGTCTTCTCCGACCGCGGCTACGTGCACGGCGCGTCCTACACCGACGTCAACGCGGTGCTCCCGGCCAAGAACATCCTCGCGATCATCGCGCTGATCTGCGCCGCGCTGTTCTTCGCCGGCGTCGTGCGCCCCGGCGGCATGCTGCCCGGCGTCTCGTTCGGCCTGCTCGTGCTCTCGGCCATCCTGATCGGCGGGGTCTACCCGGCGCTGGTCGAGCAGTTCCAGGTCAAGCCCAACCAGCAGGGCAAGGAAGCCCTCTACATCGACCGGAACATCCAAGCCACCAGATCAGCCTACGACGTGCAGAACGCCGAAGTGATCGACTACAACGCCCAGGCCGACCCGACCAAGGTCAGCGCCGGCGGCGACGAGTCGGTGACCGGCGTGCGACTGCTCGACCCGGCGCTGGTGTCGTCCACGTTCGAGCAGACCCAGCGCATCCGCGGCTTCTACGGCTTCCCCGACCAGCTCGACGTCGACCGCTACCCCGGCAAGGACGGCAAGCTGGTCGACCACGTGGTCGGCGTCCGCGAGCTGCTCGGCCCGCCCGCGCCCCAGAACAACTGGATCAACCGCGCGCTGGTCTACACCCACGGCTACGGCTTCGTCGCCGCGCCGGGCAACGAGGTCGACGCGGGCGGCCTGCCCGCCTACGACAGCAAGGACATGCCGGTCACCGGCGACCTCGCGGCCTCGACCGGGCTCAAGGAGTCGCGCGTCTACTTCGGCGAGAACCCGGGCTCCACCGAGTACGTCATCGCCGGCGGCAACCCCAAGACCCCGCAGGAGCTCGACTACCCGGTCTCCGGCGGCCAGACCGGCCAGCAGAACACCACCTACACCGGCAAGGGCGGCGTGCCGATCGGCTCGGCCCTCAACCGGCTGGTCTACGCCGCCAAGTACGGCGAGATGAACATCCTGCTGTCGGGCGACATCAACGACAACTCCAAGATCCTCTACGTGCGCGACCCGCGGGAGCGGGTGGAGAAGGTCGCGCCGTTCCTGACCCTCGACGGCAACGCCTACCCGGCGATCGTCGACGGCCGGATCACCTGGATCATCGACGGGTACACCACGTCCAACGCGTACCCGTACGCGCAGAGCGAGAGCCTCGGCGACATGACCCGCGACCTGGCCACCGACCGCCGCGTGGTCGCCCAGCAGCCGCAGGACGAGATCAACTACATCCGCAACTCGGTCAAGGCCACGGTCGACGCCTACGACGGCACGGTCACGCTCTACGCCTGGGACGGCAACGACCCGGTGCTGAAGACGTGGTCCAACGCCTTCCCCGGCACGATCAAGCCCGCCTCGCAGATGAGCCCCGACCTCCAGGCGCACATCCGCTACCCGGAAGACCTGTTCAAGGTGCAGCGCTACATGTTGTCGCGCTACCACGTCACCAACGCGGCCGCCTTCTACAGCGCCCAGGACTTCTGGAACATCCCCAGCGACCCCTCGCAGGGCAACCAGTCGGTCAAGCAGCCGCCGTACTACCTGACGGCGACGATGCCCGACGAGTCCGAGCCGTCGTTCTCGCTGACCACGACCTTCGTCCCGAGGGAGGGCCCCAACCTGGCGGCCTTCATGGCGGCGGGCTCCACGGTGGGCAAGGACTACGGCAAGCTGCGCATCCTGCGCATGCCGTCCAACACCACGGTCCCCGGCCCCGGTCAGGCCCAGAACAACTTCCAGAACAAGTTCTCGGGCGAGCTGGGCCCCCTCGGCCTCGGCCAGGCCAACGTCAGGTACGGCAACCTGCTGACCCTGCCCTACGCGAACGGCCTGATCTACATCGAGCCGGTCTACGTGCAGACCAAGGCCGGCACCGGTCAGGAGCCGTACCCGATCCTGCGGCGGGTGCTGGTGGCGTTCGGCAACAAGGTCGGCTCGGGTGACACCCTCGACCAGGCGCTGGAGCAGGTCTTCGGCGGCGAGCAGCAACAGCCGAACACCCAGCCCCAGCAGACCACGCCCAACCAGGCGAACACGTCGGCGATGAACACCGCCATCTCCAACGCCCAGAAGGCCTACGAGGACGCCCAGAAGGCCCTCCAGGCCAGCCCCCCGAACTGGGACGAGTACGGCAAGGCGCAGAAGCGGCTGGAGGAGGCGCTGAAGCAGATCGAGAGCGCCAACGCCAAGCCGGCGGCCACTCCGTCGCCCTCGGCCTCGCCCTCCGCCTCCCCGTCGGCGACGCCGTCCGCCTCGCCGCCGGCCACGTCCACACCGACGCCGACACCCTCGGGCACACAGGCGGGAGGCACCACCTAGCCCATTCGGTTTGCGCCCGCCCCCCTTCGCCGATAGTCTTGAAAAGCAAGACAGCGACGCGGGGTGGAGCAGTTCGGTAGCTCGCTGGGCTCATAACCCAGAGGTCGCAGGTTCAAATCCTGCCCCCGCTACCAAGATTCGAGGTCCTGGCCGACGGCCAGGGCCTCGTTGCTTTTCAGCGGCATCGCAGGTCCCATCCGGCATCGTCGGTCTCAAGGACCTCGACCACCGCGGACGCGGGATCGCCGTCCTGGAAGTACACCCTGCCGTTGACCCGGTCGTAGTAGCTCGTGAGTTCGGCCTCGGACAGCCTGGTGCGCAGCGAGAACCTGACCAGGAAGTCGCAGTGGTCACCGTTGCCCTCCTGCACGCCCACCGACCCTTGGGCGCCGGCGGCGTTGAACGAGGTCTCGGGCGGCAGCGGATGAGCCAGGAGCCGGTCCTTCATGTCCGCCAAGCGCAGGTCATCGGCCCATATGGGCACCATGACGAGCAGGGCCAGCGCGACGGGCGACCCCAGGAGGAGGATCCGCCGCCAGCGAAGCCGGCGCCGTGGTGGCAGGGGTTCGAGCAGCATGAGGCCCATGGTCACAGCCGTCGACCCGCCCGGACAAGCCCGGCCGGGTCGGAGGAGTCCAGAAGGGCGGTATAGTTGATACCAACACACCGACGCGGGGTGGAGCAGTTCGGTAGCTCGCTGGGCTCATAACCCAGAGGTCGCAGGTTCAAATCCTGTCCCCGCTACCAATCCGAAGTCCCCGGTCGCCACACGGCGGCCGGGGACTTCGTCGTTTCCGGGCCTCGTCGGGCCGGGTCTTGTCCTACGACCCACGTGCTGATTACATGATTACATGACGGAAAAAGACGTCCCGACCATCTACGAGTGGGCGGGCGGGACCGAGGCGTTCGAACGGCTGACCGTGACGTTCTATCGGGCCGTCCTCAAGGACGACCTCATCGGGCCGCTGTTCGCCCACATGGACCCCGACCACCCCAAATATGTCGCCATGTGGCTCAGCGAGGTCTTCGGCGGTCCCGACCGGTACACCCACGAACGCGGCGGTTATTCGCACATGCTCGCCCACCACCTGGGCCGGGCCATCACCGAACCGCAGCGTCGCCGCTGGGTGAACCTCCTCATGGACGCCGCCGACGAGGTCGGCCTGCCCGACGACCCCGAGTTCAGGGCCGCGTTCGCCGGCTACATCGAATGGGGCACCCGGCTGGCCGTGCACAACTCCCAGCCCGGCGCGACTCCGCCCCCGGAGGCGCCGGTTCCGCACTGGGGTTGGGGAGTCGCTCCGCCATACCAGCCGTAACCTGGAGAAATGGGAAGCACGTCGCGCGGGCGGCTGCGGGTCTACCTGGGGGCGGCGCCCGGCGTCGGCAAGACGTACGCCATGCTCAGCGAGGCGCGACGGGCCAAGGAACGCGGACGTGACGTGGTCGTGGGCCATGTCGAGACCCACGGCCGCGACCAGGTCGCCCGCCTGCTCGACGGGCTGGAGACCGTGCCGGGCCGCACCGTCGTCCATCGCGGCGCCACGTTCACCGAGCTCGACGCCGACGCGGTCATCGCCCGCCGCCCCAAGGCCGTGCTGGTCGACGAGCTCGCCCACACCAACACGCCCGGCTCCCGGCACGCCAAACGCTGGCAGGACGTCCAGGACATCCTGGACGCCGGCATCGACGTCGTCTCCACGCTCAACATCCAGCATTTGGAGTCCCTGCGCGACGTGGCCGAGCAGATCACCGGCCTGCCGCAGCGCGAGACCGTCCCCGACGATCTCGTCCGGCGGGCCGACCGGCTCGAACTCGTCGACATGTCACCCGAGGCCCTGCGCCGCCGCCTCGCCCACGGCAACGTCTATCCGCCGGAACGCGTCGACGCCGCGCTCGCCAACTACTTCCGCGTCGGCAACCTGTCCGCTCTGCGGGAGCTCGCCCTGCTCTGGGTGGCGGACCGGGTCGACCGGCAACTCATCGCGTACCGGGCCGACCACGACATCGCGGGCACCTGGGAAGCCCGCGAACGCGTCGTCGTCGCCCTCACCGGCGGCCCCGAGGGCGACACCCTCGTCCGCCGCGCCGCCCGCATCGCGGCCAGGACCAAGGGCGCCGACCTGCTCGCCGTGCACGTCACCCGGGCCGACGCCCTGTCCACCGCGAGCGACCCGGCCAACCTGGCACGCCAGCGCAAACTCGTCGAGGACCTCGGCGGCACCTACCACCAGGTCGTGGGCGACGACATCCCGCGCGCGCTGATCGCGTTCGCCGACGGAGTGAACGCCTCGCAACTCGTCCTCGGCGCCTCCCGGCGAGGACGGCTCGCGCAGCTGCTCACCCGCGGCGTGGGCATGACGACGGCCACGCTGTCCGGCTCGATCGACGTGCACATGGTCCCGCACGAGGCCGTCAGCGGAGGCTCCGGCCGGCCGCAGCCCGGGGGAGCGCTGACGCGTCGGCGCAAGTCGGCCGGATGGGCCCTGACCCTGTCCGCCATGCCGGCGCTCACCGCCGTGATCGCGCCGCTCGACCTGAGCCTGCCCAGCGAGATCCTGCTCTTCCTGCTGCTGGTCGTCGGCGTCGCGCTGGTGGGCGGGATGTGGCCGGCGCTCACGGCGGCGGTGCTCGCGTTCGGGCTGCTCAACTGGTTCTTCACGCCTCCGGTGCACACCCTGACCATCGCCGAACCGGAGAACGTGCTCTCGCTGGCCATCTTCGTCCTGGTCGCCGCCATGGTGAGCACGGTCGTGGACCTGGCCGCCCGGCGCAGCAGGGAAGCGGCCCGGTCCAGGGCGGACGCCGAGGTCCTGTCCACACTGGCCGGACACGTGTTGCGCGGCGAGTCCGCGGTTGCCTCGCTGCTCGGACGGTTGCGCGAGACGTTCGGACTGACCGCGGTGACCCTGCTTGAAAGGGATGATCCGTCGGGTGACTGGCGCATCGTCGCCACGTCCGGCGGCCCCCCGATCACCACCCCGCCCGCCCCCACCCCGAACCACACCGGACCGGACGGCGGTAGCGACGTGGTCACCATCGACGACCGGCTGGTGCTCGCGACCCGCGGCCGGCTGCTCGACGCCAGCGACCGCCGCGTCCTGGAGGCGTTCGCCGCCGAGGCCGCCGTCGCCCTGCGCCAGGAACGCCTGCGCGAGGCGGCCGAGCGCGCCGAGCCGCTGGCCGAGGCCGACCGCATGCGCACCGCGCTGCTCGCCGCCGTCGGCCACGACCTGCGCACTCCCCTCGCCTCGGCCATGGCCTCCGTGGAGAGCCTGCGCAACACCGACATCATCTGGTCCGACGACGACCGTGCCGAACTGCTGGCCACCGCCGGCGAGTCCCTGGTCAAACTGAACCGTCTCGTGTCGAACCTGCTCGACATGAGCCGCCTCCAGGCCGGGGTCTTGGGCGTCGCCCTGCGCCCCGTCGCCGTCGAGGACGTGCTGCCACGCGCCATCGACGACCTCGGCCCGCTGCGCGACCGGGTCAGAAGTGACGTCCCGGCCGACCTGCCGGAGTTCCAGGCCGACCCGGCGCTGCTCGAACGCGTCCTGGTGAATCTGATGGCCAACGCCGTCCGCTACAGCCCCGAAGCCGAGCCCGTGCTCGTCACCGCGAGCTGGCACGGCGAACGGGTCGAACTGCGCGTCATCGACAGGGGGCCAGGGATCCCCACGGAAGCGCATGAAAAGGTGTTCATGCCCTTCCAACGACTCGGCGACCGCGACAACCACACCGGTGTGGGCCTCGGCCTCGCACTCTCGCGCGGCCTCACCGAGGCGATGGGCGGCACGCTGCTCCTTGAGGACACCCCCGGAGGAGGGCTCACCATGACGGTCTCACTGAGGAGGGCCCTGTGACCCGCGTGCTCGTCGTCGACGATGAGCCCCAGATTCTGCGTGCTCTGCGCATCAACCTGGCGGCCAGGCACTACGAGGTCGCGGTCGCCCCGGACGGCGCATCGGCGCTGCGCCAGGCCGCCGACTGGCACCCCGACCTGGTCGTCCTCGACCTCGGCCTGCCCGATCTCGACGGCGTCGAGGTGATCCAGGGGCTGCGCGGCTGGACGAAGGTTCCGATCATCGTGTTGTCGGGACGTACCGACAGCACGGACAAGGTGGACGCCCTCGACGCCGGAGCCGACGACTACGTCACCAAGCCGTTCGGCATCGACGAGCTGCTGGCCCGCATCCGCGCGGTGACCCGCCGCACGAACCAGCACGAAGAGGAACCCGCGACGGTGCGGCTGGGCGATCACGTGATCGACCTGGCAGGCAAGACGATCTCAGGTGGCGTACGGCTGACCCCGACGGAGTGGCACTTCCTGGAGATCCTGCTTCGCAATCCCGGCAAACTGATCAGCCAGCGGCAGCTGCTGACGGAGGTGTGGGGCGTCGGCTACCTGAAGGAGACGCACTACCTGCGCCAGTACATGGCCCAACTGCGCCGCAAGCTCGAACGCGACCCGGCCCACCCCGTGCACCTGCTGACCGAGCCCGGAATGGGATACCGGTTTCAGCCCTCCTGATCCCTGGCCAGGACGACCGCCTTGAGCACCGCCCACCCGAGCAGCAAGGCCCCGAAGAGCACCTGAGCGACGCGCACCCACAGCGAAGACGTCTGATCCGCATAGATCACAACACCGATCCACATCAGACCAAATATCCCGACCAGGATGATTGCCGACCAGTTCAGCCCACGTTGCCACATACGCGCAGTCTTACAGCCGGGTAGCCAAGACCGGGTATGGCCACAGTCCTCATCCGGTCGAAGCCTGAGCCCCTGGGGAATCAGCCCTGAGCGAGCGGTGACTGGGCCGGCCGGCTCAACGGGGGAGCGTCCGGTGCGCGCCGACGCACCGCCGCAGGCGCATCCCGCGCATCCGCACGACCGGCGGTTGTTGCTGCTGCTCCTCGTGCATGCAGGCGAGCAGCGCCTCAGCCGTACGGGCGTCGGACAGGATCTGCCGCACGGCGTCCTCGTCCTCGGGCAGCTGACCGCGCTCGGCCAGCTCGCGCGTGAGGAAGGCGAGCGGGTCGGGCGCGCCGACCATGTCCGCGGCCATGGTCGTCCGCGCCGCCGTGAGCAGCCGCAGGTAATGGGTACGCAGGACGGCCTCGCGCACGCGTGCCTGTTCGAGGTCGTCGATCAGCGTCCGGGCGATGCGCAGGAGGTCTCCCGCATGGGTCGCCGGGTCGGCGAGGAAGGCACGGATGTCGTCGAACTCCGAGCGGGTCATGGCGGGCACCTCCGAGAGCGCAGTCTGCTCGTGGCTACCTTCGTACCGAGGCACGATTGCGGATGACTTGCTGACCGCTTGACTTCGGGTGTCGTACGGACGGCGATGACCAAGGTTTGACGATCTTGTGACGAGGGAAGGACCCTACGATTACCTGTGTGGCGCGAAGTACGTGCGGGAGACTGCTAGAGTTGCTTCGCGCAGGGCGGCCGAGGGGCTCGCAAGAGCCTCAACAGAAGCCCGGCAAATCCCACTTCCTTCTGGTTCATTCAAGACGGTTCAGAGCGGTCTGAATGAGCTGGTAAGTTAGAGGGGTTGTCTCGGAAGCGGGGCGCGACTTAATTCCAGCAGGTCGAGCAAGTCCGGTCAATTTGACAGAGACTTGAACGGCTGAAAGAATTAAGACATAACGAAAGAACGCAAGACGAAATGAACGCCTCTGAGCGGGGATCCGGGAACGGGTTCTGGTGAGGAAGTACGCGTCCGTTTCTTGAGAACTCAACAGTGTGTTAAAAGCCAGTGCATGAAACACATGCATAACCCCGTCCAAATCTTCGGATGGACGGATTCCTTTTTGGTTGGGTTCAACCACTTTTCCAAGCATTGTTTGGAGAGTTTGATCCTGGCTCAGGACGAACGCTGGCGGCGTGCTTAACACATGCAAGTCGAGCGGAAAGGCCCTTCGGGGTACTCGAGCGGCG
>NZ_JBSFGJ010000136.1:0-20917 GCF_053596515.1 Nonomuraea sp. NPDC001684 | reverse complement strand
GGCAGCGGGGTGATCTGGAGCTGGCGCAGCCAGCCGGACTGCCGTTCGGTCGCCCACGGCACCGCCGAGCTCACGCTGCTCAGCGTCGGCCAGGACCAGGCGCGGCTCTGGGACGTGCGCACGGGCCGGCGCGTCACCCTGATCTCCGGCCTGGGCCTCGGCCGCGAGCGGGTGTCCGACATCGGGCTGTCCCCTTCAGGCCGCACACTGGTCGCCGCCACCGGGCGCCGCGCCCGCGCCTGGGACGCCGGCACCGGCCGCCCGGTCGGCGACTGGCCGGTCCACCGGCTCAGGGACCTGGTCGAGGGCTGGCAGGACGTCGTCCGCCGGCACGAGGGCCGCAAGGTGATCGTCAAGCCGGACGACAGCGAGCAGTGGGACGTCACCGACCCCGCCGCCCGGCGCGGCACGCTGAGCCCCGACGGCCGGTGGCTGGCCACGTCCGGCGACGGGACCCTGACACTGAGGCAGACGGAGGAGGGCTGGACCGAGGAGGTCGGCGAGGGCACGGAAGGCGCCTGGAACAAGGGCGATCCCGTCTTCGACCACACGGGCCGGCTGCTGGCCACCGTCACCGACGCCACCGTCCAGTTCTGGCGGCTGCCCGACAGCCACCTGCTGAGCGCCGTCCCGGTGCGCGGGGACGTGGACGCCGGAACCCGCCCGGCCGCCGCCTTCGACGGCACGACCTTCCGCTACCTCGTCGGCGACCAGGTGTTCGCCGTGGATGTCGCCGACCTGGTGAACGAGCCGGTCGAGGGCTCGCCGTACGAGCGGGCCGACCTCGGCGAGGACGGGCTGCACCTCGTCGTGGACGGCGCGCTCCGTCAGGTCGGGGGCGGGACGTCCAGCCGCCTGCCCACCGCGCACGCGCTCGCCTTCAGCCGCGACGGCCGGAGCCTCGCACTGCTGTCCGGCCACGGCGTCAGCGTCCTGGACGCCGCGACCAGGCAGCCCGCGGGCGGGTTCACGGCGGGGGCGGGGCGGGCGCAGCCCGAGCTCGTCCGCTTCAGCCCGGACGGCGCCCGGCTCGCGCTCGTGCTCGACGGTCCGGGAACCGGCGAGGACGCGGTCGAGCTGTGGGACTGGCGGTCGCGCCGCCGCCTGTGGAGCACGCCCCTGAGCCAGGTCGTGGACCTGGCGTTCGCGCCCGACGGCGGACGGCTGGCGGTGACCGGCCTGGACGTGCGCGTGTTGCGGGCGGCCGACGGCCGGGTCGCGGGCCCGCCGTTCAGCGTCTTCGGCAAGGACGTCCTGGGCTCCTGGGTGCGTTTCACCCACGCGGGGGACGGGCTGGTCGTGTTCGACTCGCGCGGCCGGCTGAGCACGTGGGACGCGGGCGGCCGGCGGCTGACCGAGGGGACCGAGGGCTTCTCCTTCCTCGGCACTCCGGCGTACTCGCCGGTCGAGGACCTCGTCGCGGTCAACGCGGGGCAGGGCCGCGTCCGCCTGATCGACCCCACGACGGGCGGCGACCTCGGCCTGTCCGCCGACCCGGGCGGCGGACTCGACCGCGACGAGGGCGAACTGCTGTCGATCGCCTTCGCCCCCGACGGCTCGCACGTCCTGACGGTGGACGCCGGCGGGACCGTCGGGCGCGTCCCGGCCGCCGCCGAACTGGTGGCGAAGACGGTCTGCGCGCGCGCCGGGCGGGCGCTGACCGAACGGGAGTGGCGGACGTACGTGCCCACGCTGCCCTACCGGCCCGTCTGCGGCTGACCGCGCCGGATCAGGTCAGGGTCCCTCACCCGGGATTGTCAAAACGCCGTCGCGGGGGATGTACTGCCGTCCGGAAAGCCGATCTTTCGGTTCGGCCACGAGGGAGGCACGGTGGACTTCGCGATCCTCGGCACGATCCGGGTCAACGGCCCCGGCGGGCGGGTGCACCTGAGCCGCAAGCAGCGGGCGGTGCTCGGCGTCCTGCTGCTCCACCCGAACGCGACCGTCTCCAGGGAGCGCCTGATCTCCGCCGTCTGGGACGATCCGCCGCGCTCGGCCCTGGCCAACATCCAGACCTACGTCCACCAGCTCCGGCGGTCCCTGGCGGGCGGCCTGCTGGTGCGCACCGAGGGCTCTGGCTACGTCTGCGAGGTCCCGCCGGGCAGCCTGGACCTGCTGGTGTTCGAGGACACCCTGAGGCTGGCCCGGCGGGAGCGGGCGGCGGGCGACCTGGCCGCGGCCGAGCGCGCCTACGCCGAGGCCGTCGCCCTGTGGCGCGGCGCGCCCGCCGAGGACGTGCCGCTCACCGGCGCGATGGCCCCCCGGCTCCTCGAACTGGAGGAACGCCTCGCGGTCGCCCGGTCGGAGTGGATCGACGCCCGGCTCGCCCTCCGGCAGGACGACCTCGTCGCCGAGCTGCGCGCCCTCATCGCCGCCCACCCGCTGCGCGAGCGGCTGTGGGAGCAGCTCGTGATCGCCCTGCACCGCGGCGGGCGGCGGGACGAGGCGCTGGAGGCCTTCCGCGAGGCCCGCGAGCTGCTGGTCGCCGAGCTGGGCCTGGAACCCGGCCCCGAGCTGCGCCGCCTGCACGCCGCGCTGCTCGCCGGCGACCCCGACCTCGACCGGCCGCCGGGGGCGACCGCGGCGGCCGATCCGCGCTTCCCGGCGGCCGGCCCGGCCGACCAGTGGCCCGGGGCGGCCGTGCCGCTACAGGCGTTGTGTCAGCTCCCGGCCGACACCGCCGACTTCGTCGGCCGGGAGCCGGAGATCGCCGAGCTGCTGCCGCTGTTACGGGCGCGGCCGGACCGGCTCAGCCCGCCGATCGCGATCCTGTCGGGCCTGCCCGGCATCGGCAAGACCACGCTCGCCGTGCACCTGGCCCACCTGCTGCGCGCCGACTACCCGGGCGGCCAGCTCTTCGTCCGGCTCGGCCAGGACGCCCGCGGCCCGCGCGACCCCGGCGAACTGCTCGACGTGCTGCTGCGCTCCCTCGGCCTGGACGGCGCCATGATCCCCGCCTCGGCCGAGGAACGCGCCGGGCTGCTCCGCCAGCGGCTGGCCGACCAGGCGGTGCTGGTCGTCCTCGACGACGCCGTGGACGAGGCGCAGCTCCGCCACCTGCTGCCGGGCACCCCGCGCGGCGCGGTCCTGGTGACCTCCCGCTCGCCGCTGCCCGCGCTGGAGGGCGCCGTCCGGATCCGGCTCGACCTGCCCGGCGAGCGGGACGCCCGGCTGCTGCTCGAACGCGTGGCCGGCCGCGACCGGATCGGCGCCGCGCCGGACGCCGCCGAGGAGATCCTGCGTTCCTGCGGCCGGCTGCCGCTGGCGCTCAGGGTCGCCGGCGCCCGCCTGGCCATCCGCCCGGTCTGGCCGGTACGCGAGCTGGCCACCCGCCTGGCCGGTCACGACCTGGACGAGCTGGTCGTCGGCGGCCTCGACGTGCGGGCGACGTTCGAGCCCGGCTACGCGGCGCTGCCGGAGTGGGCCAGGCACGCCTTCCGCCTGCTCGGGCTGGCCGGGCTGGACAGCGTCGCCGAGTGGACCACCGCCGCCCTGCTCGGCCTGCCCGCGCGGGAGGCCGACGCCGTCCTGGAGACGCTGGTCGCGCGCGGCATGCTCACCTCCACCGAGATCGACGCCGCCGGTCAGCCCCGCTACCGGCTGCACGACCTGCTGCGCGTCTACGCCAGGGAACGCGCCGAGGCGGAGGAGCCGGCCGGGCAGCGGCACGCCGCGCTGACCCGGCTCGCGCTGGAAAGCCTCCGCAGGACCAGGGCCGCCGCCCGCGGCCTGCCCATCCCGCTGTCCCCGCCCTACGAACGCGGAGACCCCGGCCCCGGCACGCCCGCCGGCACGGTGTGGTTGTCGGCCGAGCGGCGCACGCTGGTGCTCGCCGTCACCACCGCCGCCGAGCTGGGGCAGGTCGCCACCGCCGCGGAGCTGGCCCACCACCTGACCGGCTACCTGACGATGGAACGTTTCCTGGCCGACGCCGAGCGCGTCCAGCACGCGGTGATCGCGGCGGCCACCGCGGCGGGCGACGAGCGCACGGCCCTGCGGTCCAGGCTGCTGCTGGTCAACATGGACATCGAGCGGGGCCGCTACCCGGCCGCCGACGCGGCGTGCGGGGAGCTGCTGGCCGCCTTCGAGCGGGTCGGCGACCCGCACGGGGCCGCGTACGCGCTGATCAGCCGGGCCGCCGACCGCCACGGCTCGGGCCGGCTGGACGAGGCGCTGGCCGACGCGTACGCGGCGATCGAGCTGCTGGCCGCGCACGACGACGCCGCCGGCCTGGCCTACGCCTGGACGTGGCCGATCTGGATCCACATCGAACGCGGCGAGCACGAGCAGGCCGTCAAGATCGCCCGTGCCCGGCTGGCGGAGACCGGCGAGGAGGACCACGGCACCCGCGGCAACCTGCTGCGCGCCCTCGGCACCGCCTGCTACCAGGCGGGCGAGACGGCTGAGGCGGTCGCGTGCTACCGCGAGAGCCTGCTGACCGCCCAGGCCGTCGGCGACCGGGTCGAGATGAGCAAGGTGCTGCGCAGGCTCGGCGAGGCGCTGGGCGCGCTCGGCCGGTTCGAGGAGGCGGCCGAGACGCTGGCGGCGAGCCTGCGGCTGTTCGTGGAGTGCGGCGACGTCCTGGGCGAGGCGCTGAGCGGGCACGCACTCGGCGTCGTCCGGCTGCGCCAGGGCGACCCGCGCGAGGCGCTGCGGCACCTGGCCGCCGCGCTGGACCGGCTCGGCCGCGACGGCCCGCAGGTGTGGCGGGCCCGCACGCTCACGGAGATGGGCCGCGCCCACGCCCGCCTCGGACGGCACGAGGAGGCGGCCACGGCCTGGCGGCACGCCCTGCCCCTGTTCGGCGACACCCCGGAGGGCCGCCAGGTCGCCGCCTACCTGGAGGACCACCCCTGCGACAAGCCGTGACGGTCACCTTTCCGGCGAGCCGTGACGGTCAGCCTCCCGGCCGGCCGTGACGGTCACCTCCGGGCCGGGCGCGGGCCTGCGGCTCAGTCCTGGAGCCACCGCACGACCGGGGTGCCGGTCGCGCCCGCCAGCCGGGCCTCGCGGCGGGCCTGGCCCGGGGTGGCGCCCTCGCCGACGAGCGCGCCGCCGTCGTCCAGCGCGGCCCACACCCCCGCCGGCGCGCCGGCCGGGACGTCCAGCGCCCGGTTCACCGCGGGCCGGACCGGCGCGGGCGTGCGCCGGGCCGACCACCGCCGCCAGTACAGCCACTGGACGAAGATCAGCGGGCCGAGCGCGGTCAGCAGCGGGATCGGCCGTCCGCCGCCCAGCACGACGGCGATGGAGACCGCCAGCAGCACCGCCTCCAGCCCCGCCGCCCACCAGGCCGCCGCCTTCCCGTACGCCCGGACCGCCACCGCCGGCCAGAGCGACAACATCAGGCAGTCCCCGAGGCCGATCAGTGACGGGTTCTCGCCGTAGGAGGTGGCCAGCACGGGAGCGAACGGCAGCCCCTGCATGCGCTGCACGAAGTCGAGGGTCAGCGAGGACAGGCCGGTGGCCAGCGTGTCGTAGCCGGTGAGCGCCACCGCCAGCGCGGCCACCTGGCCGGGCGTGACCGCCGCCTGCACCCACAGGTTCACCGCCCCGACGACGAGCAGCATCAGCAGCACGTCGTTGACCACCAGCACCCCCGCCGGCCATCCGGCGAGGTGGACGGCCACGTCGGCGGCGCACAGCAGCAGCACCGCCGCCGTCGCCCACCGGCCGCCCAGCACGGGCGCGAGCGTGAGCTGCCCCAGCGTCAGCACCACCAGCCCGAAGACCGACACCACCACGCCGGTCGGCAGGTGCAGGTACGCGAACGGCATCACCACCAGCGCGGCGACCATGACCGCGATGTCGGAGCCCACCATCCGGCCGACCGGCGGCCTGGCCATGACATAGCGGCCCAGGTAGGCGGCGGTCAGCGCGACGGTCAGGGCGACGAGCGCGTACAGCGCCGGCACGTACGGGGTCATCACAGTCCTCGCTCGAAGCTGAGCTCCAGCAGGTCGGCGCGGAGCCGGCAGGGAGTGGGCAGGTCGTCGGCGGTCTCGACCAGGACGATGCCGTCCAGGGGCAGCCCGTGCGCCCGCTCCTCCAGGCGGCCGAGCAGGCCCGCGTCGGACTTGCCGGCCACGACGTACAGCAGGGAGCCCTCCAGCGACCAGCGCGTGGGCAGCGGCAGCGCGTGCTCGGCCTGCAGCACGTCCAGGACGTCGCGCGTGGTGAGCCCGCCGGGCGACACCCGCCCGAGCACGCGCGAGGTCGCGGGCAGCGCGGCCAGCGCGCACGACGGCTGCTCGTCCGCGCGCAGGACCCTGACCAGGTCGCCGGTGACGTACCGGAGCAGCAGGGTGGTGTCGCGGTAGGTGGAGTACGGGGTGACCACGATGGTGCCGACGGCCCCCGGCTCGGCGGGCCGCAGGGTGACGGGGTCCAAAATCTCGACCAGCCCCTGGTCGGCCGGCAGGTGCAGGTGGCCGTCGGCGCAGACCCGGCCGCCCACGGGGGCGATCTCGGTCATGGAGTAGCCGTCGCGGACCTGCGCGCCGAACGTGTGCTCCGCGCGCACGCGCAGCGCGTCGGTCAGCACCTCGCCGCCGGACCAGATCGTGCTCAGGCCGAAGTCGCCGGCCTGCCAGCCGCCTCGCTCGGCCTCCTGGACCAGGGCCGCCAGGTAGGAGGCGGTCACGTTGAGCTGGGTGATCTGCGGGTGTTTGCCCGGCACGTGCATCGGGGTGGCCAGCCGGTCGAGCGCGACGGCCGGATCGACCGCGCCCAGGTGCACGAACGCGGCCCCGGTCCGCGTGACGGCCCGCTCGGTGAGGATCTGGGCGATGGACCGCGAGCTGATCGCGTTGGCCCACAGGTCGGCGGAGCGCAGGTTGCCGGCGAGCATGAGCGCCAGCGCCGACATCGAGGACATCAGCTCGATCTCGTACGCCGAGAACCACACCATGGTCGGCGTCCCGGTCGTCCCCGTCGTGTGCGCGAGCACGACCGGGCGGGCGCGGTCGGAGACGAACGCGGCGGGCATGCCGCGCAGGTCGGCCTTGGACGTGGGCGGGATCGTGGACAGCGTCGCGGGCGTGATCGAGCCGGGGTCCACGCCGTTCGTCTCGAACCAGCGCCGGTAGTAGGGGCTCTCGGCGGCGGCGTGGCGGACCGTGCGCCGCAGCCGCCGCCGGGTCAGGTCCTCCTGGAGCTCGGGGTCGCTGCCCGCGAGCAGGTCGTCGGCGCCCTCGCCCGGGGACCCGAACGTCTCCAGGGTCACGCGCATGTCGTCGGCCAGCGCGTTCACGTCCCGCAGGCGGAACCTGCGGCCCGACATCATCGACCAGGCATAACCGAGCTGGCGTACCGCGGTGCCGAACACGCCTCGTCCTTCCGCTCGTGTGGGGGGTGGCCCCCCGGGAGACGCGGTCCCCCGGGGGTGCACGCGAGGGTGATCAGCCGTTCAGCACGAAGATGGCGGTGGACAGGGCGCTGACGGCGTACTTGGCGTAACGGCGAGCGGTCTTGACCATGAGGATCTCCCTGGTTGCTCGGGGCGCACGGGTGGCGCCCGCTGAGATCCAAGGATGTGCGGGGGCGCAAGAGAGCCACTACAGGTTCACTACAGAGGGGCCCTCACACCAGCGTCAGGTAGTGGGTCAGCTCGGCGGCGGAGTCCGTGGCGATCCCGACGTGGCCGTCCGGGCGCACGAGCGTGTGCCGCGCCCCGCCGTACGGCTCGGCCGGCGCGTACGCCCGCACCTGCGGGCCGCCCGGCACGCGGGGCGCGGGGTCCGGCGACAGCAGCGTGAAGTGCGGGCCGCGCAGCAGGTCGAACAGGCGCGCCCGGGAGCCGCCGGCCAGCCGCAGCGGCCCGTCGGGCATCCGCTCGCCGCCCGCGCGGGCCAGCGAGCCGCCCCGGTAGCCGACCCGGAGCTGGTAGGTCTCCTCGTCCCGCTTGTACGACTTCCGGTCGTGCAGGTCCGTGCTGAGGCCGAGCACGCGGGCGGCGACCGGGCGGCGCTCCTCCTCGTAGGTGTCCAGCAGCGACGCCGGCCCGCCGGTCAGCGCGCGGGCCAGCTTCCAGCCCAGGTTGTAGGCGTCCTGGACGCCGGTGTTGAGCCCCTGGCCGCCCGCCGGGGAGTGCACGTGGGCGGCGTCCCCGGCCAGCAGCACGCGTCCGGCGCGGTAGGCGTCGGCCAGCCGGATGTTGACCCGGTAGAGCGAGAACCACAGCAGCTCGGTGACGCGGGCCGCGCGCAGCATCGAGCGTTCGGCGAAGAGCCGCTGGAAGCCGGCCAGGGTCAGGTCAGGCGTCGCGCCCGGCCTGAGGGGGGCCATGAACTGGAAGGCGTCGGTGCCGGCCATGGGATGGAGGGCGACCATCCCCCTGCCCGGCCGCACCCAGGCGTGGATGTGCTCGCGGTCCAGCCCCTCGACGCGCACGTCCCCGAGGACCATGCGCTCCTCCTCGCGGGTCTGGCCGGTGAACCCGATGCCGAGCGCCTTGCGCACCGTGCTCCTGCCGCCGTCGGCGGCGACCAGGTAGCGGGCCCGCAGCGTCGTCCCGGTGCCGAGCCGGGCCGTCACACCGTCCGCGTCCTGCTCGAAGCCGGTCAGCTCGGCGCCCTGCTCGACCGCGCCGCCCAGCTCGGCCAGCCGTTCCCGCAGCAGCGCCTCGGTGCGCCACTGCGGGTGCATCCGGACCATCGGGTACGGCACCTGCTCGCTCGCCGCCGCCGGCCGGTGCATGCGGCCCTGGTAGACCGGCAGCCGCCCGATCCTGACCCGGATCGGCGGGTAGGGCGTCGTCCCGGCCAGGACCCGGTCGACGATCCCGAGGTCGTCGAAGATCTCCAGCGTGCGCGGCTGGAGGCCCTTGCCCTTCGAGCCCGCCGAGGGCGCCGCCGCCCGCTCGACGACGCGGTGGGCGATCCCGCGCCGGGCCAGCTCCACGGCGAGGGTGAGGCCGGTGGGCCCGGCGCCGACGATGAGCACGTCCGTCTTGTCCGTCATGGGGGGACCGTGCCAGGTACCGCTGCCAGATCTCTGTCAGCGCCCTGCCGGGGGTCACGAGCAGGGCGGACGGTAGGGCAGGTCGTCGAAGTAGCGCCGCCACTCGGCCCGGGTGAGCGGCATCCCGGCGGCCTCGCAGACGCGCGCGGCCACCGACTCCGGCCGCAGGTCCCACAACCGCAGGTCGCGCCCGGCGGCCGAGACGAGGGTGTGGTCGTCGGCGTACAGGACGGTCCCGAGGTCGGGGTGGGACAGCTCGGCGACCGGCCGGCGGGAGCGCAGGTCCCACAGGCGGGTGGTGCGGGAGGCGTCCGTGGTGGCCAGGGTGGCGCCGTCGGGGCTGAACCCGGCGACCAGGACGGTGCCGCCGTGCCCGCGCAGGACCGCCGGACGGGGGGCGCGGCCCGGATCGGCGATCCGCCAGACGCGGGCGGTCCGGTCGTGGCCGGTGCTGACCAGCACGTCGCCCTTCGGGCCGAAGCGCACGCCGGCCACCGCGTCGGCGTGCTCCTCGTGGTGGGCGACCTGGTCGAGGGCGCGGCGGCGCACGTCCCACAGCCGTACGCCGCGGTCGGCGCCGCCGCTGGCCAGCAGGCCGCCGCCGGGGCTGAAGTCGAGCGCGCCGACGTCGCCGAAGCCGTCGCGGGCGGCCAGGCGGCGCGGCGGGCCGGTGACGTCCCAGAGCAGCAGCCGGCCGCCGTGGTCGCCGGTGGCCAGGACGCGTCCGTCGGGGCTGAGCGCGGCGACCGCGAGGCCGCGCACCGGCAGCCGGACGTGCCGGGCCGGGCGGTAGGGGTCGCGGATGTCCCACACGGTCACGGCCACGCCGCGCTCGACGGTGGCCAGGCGGCGGCCGTCGCCGCTCAGCGCCGGGGTGGCAGCTGCTGGAACGTTCCAGCGTGACAGCAGCACGCGGTGGCGGGGATCGCGGACGTCCCACAGCGCGCCGCCGCGCGTGCCGGTCGTGGCCATGAGCGTCCGGTCCCGGCTCAGGACCAGCCCGGTCACCGGGTCGGGCACGCGCACCGGATGGCGCCACTGGTAGAAGGCGCCGGCCGCCGACCCGGTGGCCAGCGCCTGGCCGTCGGCGGTGAAGGCGAGGCCGAGCACGCGGTCGGGGTGGGGGAACGAGGTGACCTCCGCGCGGGTGGCGAGGCTCCACAGCCGGACCGCGCGGTCGTCGCCGGCGGCGGCCAGGACGGTGCCGTCCGGGCTGAAGGCCAGGGCGCCGGCGGGCTCGCCGTACCGGACGGGCCGGTCGCAGCGGCGGGCGCGCAGGAGGCAGACCCAGGTGCCGCGGGCGGGCGCCGACCAGGCCAGCGCGCCGCCGTCGGGGCTGATCGCGAGCGCGGCGGGGCCGTCCTGGAGGCCGGTCGCGATCGTGTCCGCGGGGGAGGCGGGCCGCGCCGGGTCCCACAGGCGCACGCTGCCGTCGTCGTGGCCGGTCACCACCGTGTCGTCGCCGACGGCGAAGCGGGTGACCTGGGCGGAGGCGCGTACCGGGGGCAGGGCGACCGGACGGCCGGCGAGCCGCCAGCGCCGGACGCCGTGCGCGGCGGCGGCCAGCACCGTGCGGCCGTCCGGCGTGAACGCCGCCGTCGCCGCGCCGGGCAGGGCGGCGACGTGCCGGGGGCGGGCGGGGTCCACGACGTTCCACACCTCCACCCCTTGCCGGGTGGCCGCCAGCAGGACGCGGTCCCCGCCGGACGGCCGGAAGGCGAGCGCGCCGACCGGCCCGGCGGCCCGCGGCAGGGTGGCCAGCGGGGTGCGGCGGCGCGAGTCGGTGGCGTCCCACAGCTCGACCACGCCGTTGTCGGCGCCGGTCGCGAGCAGGGCGTGGTCCTGGCTGTAGGCGATCGCCCGCAGCCGGTCGCCGGCCGAGCGCAGGCGGGTGGCGTACGGCTCGGCGGTGTCGAGCAGCGTGCCGCGGGTGCCCGGGGTGTCGGCCAGGCCCTGGGCGGCCACCGCCACCTGCATCGCCAGCGCCGGGTCCGTGGCCCGCAGCGCCCGCGCCTGGACGGCGGCCCGCTCGGCGAGCGCGGTGACGCGGGCGGCGCTCGCCCGGCCGCTCTTCTGCCACGCCAGCCCCGCGCCCGCCCCGGCGACCACCACCAGCACCACCAGCGCCACGACCAGCCCCCGCACCCTCCGCCCGACCGGACACCCCCTGCGGCCCCCACCGGAGCCTGAGGAGAGTGCCGCGGGCCCCCCGCCAGAGGAGGAAGCCGCCGCCTCCGCGCCAGAAGAGGGCCCAACGGGTTTCTCCCGGTCGGGGGAGGGGGAAGCGGGCGCGGGGCCGGGGGGGAGGGGTGGCGCGGTGGCTTGCCGGTAGGCGGCGTGGGTGAGGGTGTCGCCGTCGCGGCGGTGCCAGGTGGCGCGCATCGCGTGGGACAGGCGCGGCAGCGCGTCGGCCGCCGCCGGGGCGTCGTCGCGGACGCCCAGGTCGTGCAGGATCGTCTCGGCCAGCCCCGGCTCCAGGGACAGCCCGGCGACCCGGGCCGGTTCGGTGATCGCGCGGCGCAGCTCGTCGCCGGTCATCGGGCCGAGCGGCAGCGACCGCGTCCGCAGCGCCTCGACCAGCGGCGGAAACCCCAGGCACCGCTCGTAGCAGCCGGCCCGCATCCCGATCACCACCGGCAGCCCGCCCGCCGCGAGCGCGCACAGCTCCTCGACGTACGCCTTGCCCCCGGACCCCGCCCGAGCCGTGAACAGCTCCTCGAACCGGTCGACCACCAGCAGCGCGCACTCCTCGACCGGCCGCCCCCCGCCCCGGACCGGGGAGCCGGGCGTACGCCACAACACCCCGGCGCGACCCCGCTCCGTCGCCCCCGCCGGCGAACCCGCCAGGACGGCCGGCACCAGCCCGGCGGCCAGCACCGACGTCTTGCCCGACCCCGCCGCCCCGGCCAGCACCACGGGATGGGCGGCGCGCGGCTCCCCGAGCAGCCCCACCAGCTCGGACACGACCCGCTCGCGCCCGAAGAACCACCTGGCGTCCCCGGTCGTGAACGGCCCCGGCGGCCAGGGGCACGGATCCCGCGCGCACCGGTCCCGCTCGCTCCCCAGCCCCGCGCCGAACCCGTCGTCCATCCCGCTCCCGTCACTCGGTGAAGTTGATCGGGGACTCAGGGTACGCGGGCCCGCCAGGCGGCGTACGCCGGTCGGCAAGGCGGCATCGCCCGGACCGGCGCGAAGCCGGGGACGGTCAGCGCTTGCGGCCGACGCCCGCGCAGTAGACGGCCTCGCGGTCGGCGTACAGCGTCTCGGGGACGGGACGCCAGCGCGGCAGCGGCACCACGCCCGGCTCCAGCAGCTCCAGCCCGTCGAAGAAGCTCGTGACCTCCTCAAGGCTGCGCAGCGTCATGGGCGCCCCGCCGCTCTCGTTCCAGTGGCGCACGCCCTCTTCGAGCCGCCTGCCGACCACGCCGTGGGAGATGGCCAGGTGGCTGCCCGGCGCCATCGGCTCCAGCAGCTCGGCGATGATCGAGCGGGCCTGGCCGGTGTCGGGGAGGAAGTCCACGACGCCGAGCAGCGTCAGCCCGATCGGCCGGTCGAAGTCGAGGTGCTCGGCGGCGGCGGCCAGGATCTTGCCGGGCTCGCGCAGGTCGGCGTCGACGAAGGCGGTCGTCCCCGCGGGCGCGGCCCGCAGCAGCGCCCGCGCGTGGGCCAGGACCATGGGGTCGTTGTCGACGTACACGACGTGGCTGTCCGCAGCCACCGACTGGGCGACCTGGTGGGTGTTGTCCGCGGTGGGGATTCCGGTGCCGATGTCCAGGAACTGCCGGATGCCCGCCTCCCCGGCCATGTACCGCACCGCGCGGCCGAGGAACTCCCTGTTCGTACGGGCCAGCACCGGCAGGTCGGGCACGGCGGCGAGGATCTGCTCGCTCACCATCCGGTCGATCTCGTAGTTGTCCTTGCCGCCCAGCCACAGGTCGTAGATACGGGCGGGGCTCGGAACATCGGTGTTCAGCGAACGTTCGCTCATCGCGACGCCTTCCGGACGAAAGGGGCTACGGGGGAGATCGTAGCCCCAAGATCCCTCCAGCGGGCCACGTCCGGGCGGCCGGGCCTAGGCTTCCGGGGATGATCCACTTACCTCCCGCCCGAGCCAGGGCCGACGTGCACGTCACCTGTCACCAGATCGTGGTCGGCGAGCCGGGCCGCGCCCATCCGGGAACCGTCCCCAACGGACTGACCGCCGCGGCGCCCGGCGCCGCCGTGATCCGGACGGGCATCCACACCGGCGTCGTGGACGTGACCGTACGGCTGGCCGAGACCGCCCCGCCCCTCGACCCCGAGGGCTGGGACGAGAGCGAGGAGGTGGAGCTCGTCACCTTCACCGGCGAGGTGCGCCTGTCCGGCATGACGCACTCCCCGCCGGACGCCCTGCCCCTCCTGACCCCCCAGGGGCCGGGCCGTTACGGCATGCGCGTGCAGGCCCGCGGCCGGGACGTCGACCCGGCCGCCGTGCCGAAGGTGCCGTTCGAGTTCTACCTGGTGACCGTCTGGCCGGTGGAGACCGGGCCGGAGGCGGCGGCGAGGCTCGGCATCGGGGTCGCCGAGGAGCTGGGCCTGCCCGACAAGCCGGCCGACATCCGGCGATGGACGCGCGAGCACGGCCTCCCGCACTCGGAGCGCGGCCGCAAGGCGTCCGGCCGGGACGAGCGGCCCGCGCTGCCGCATCCGGTACGGGTCACGGTGGCGACCGCCGACCACCGGATCCGGATCGTCAACCCCTTCCAGGACACCGCCGTCCCGCCGCCGCTGCCGGACGGGCTGGTCGCCGCCGCCCCCGACTCGCTGCTCATCCGTACGGCCAAGCGCGCGGGACGCGTCGGCCTGCACGTGAACTGGCAGGACGGGCCGCCCGTGGCGGCCGTCCGAGGCTGGGAGGAGAGCGAGGAGGTCGAGTTCGTCACCACCACCGGCCTGATGCGCGTCCGGGGCGTCGCCGACGAGCCGATCGACCTGACGCCCCAGGGCGCCGGGCGGTACGGCCTGCGCGTCCACGGCCGTCGCCGGGACCGGCCGACGCCGTCGAACCAGCCGTCGGAGGCGTACCTGCTGGTCGTGTGGCCCATCGCCCTGGGGGCGGCCGCGGCCCGGTGAGGCGGGGGCTCAGAGCAGGCGACGCTGGACGGCGTCGGCGATGGCCGTGGTGACGATCCACTCGACGACGGCGGCGTCGGGCGGGTCGTCCTCGCGGCCGGCGAACAGCAGGTGGGCGCTGCCGATCAGGGTGAGCGCGAGGGCGTCGACGTCGGCGTCGACCGCGATGCGGCCCATCTCGCGCTCGGCGGCGAGGTAGGCGGCGATCATGGTCGTGGCCTCGCCGAGCAGCGGGAGGCCGGCCGACCCGGCCTGGCGCAGGCGGGCGCGCAGGCCGTCGCGGGAGATGACGAGGCTGACGACGGCCACGGCGACCGAGCCGAACAGCTCCAGCAGCGCGAGGGTGAGGTTCCCCGCGACGGTGCCGGTGCCCGCGCTCGCCCGCAGGGCGGCGGACTGGGCCTCGACGCGGCGGATGCGGTCGGTCACCAGCTCGGCGAGGAAGGCGTCGAAGTCGGCGAAGTGGCGGTGGAGCACGCCCTTGGCGCAGCCGGCCTCGGTGGTGACCGCGCGGCTGGTCAGGGCGTTGGGCCCGTCGCGGAGCAGGATGCGCTCGGCGGCGTCGAAGAGCTGTTCGCGCACGTCTCGGAGGGCTATGCCGGTGGGCACCGGGCCGGTCTCCTTTCTCGGCGAATCCCGTTCAGGGTAGACGAGTGGGCACGTGCCCATTAGAGTGGGCGCATGCCCACTAACCCCTCCGAGAACGAGCCGCACCTGCACCGGCGGATGGCCGAGTCCTTCGGCGCCGACGCCGACCGCTACGACCGCACCCGCCCCCGCTACCCCGAGGAGATGGTGACCCGGATCGCCGGGTCGAGCCCCGGCCCCGACGTGCTCGACGTCGGCATCGGCACGGGCATCGCGGCCCGCCAGTTCCAGGCGGCCGGCTGCCGGGTCTCCGGCGTGGACGTGGACCCGCGCATGGCCGACCTGGCCCGGCGCGACGGCATCGAGGTGGACGTGTCCGCCTTCGAGTCCTGGGACCCGGCCGGGCGCACGTTCGACGCGGTCGTCGCCGGCCAGACCTGGCACTGGATCGACCCGGTCGCGGGCGCGGCCAAGGCGGCCCAGGTGCTGCGGCCCGCAGGCAGGCTGGCGCTGTTCTGGAACGTCTTCCAGACGCCGGACGCCCTGGCCGAGCCCTTCGCCGAGGTCTACCGCCGGGTGCTGCCCGACCTGCCGGCGCTCGGCCAGGCCGGCCCGGCCGTGGGCATGTACACGTCGCTGCTCGACAAGATCGCCGACGGCGTCCGGGCCTCGGGCGCGTTCGGCGAGCCCGAGCGGTGGGACTACGCGTGGGAGCGCGACTACACCCGCGACGAGTGGTTGGCGCAGGTGCCCACGCACGGCCCGGTCACCGGGTTGCCGCCGGAGCGGCGCAGCGCGCTGCTGGCGGGCATCGGGGCCGCGATCGACGTGGCGGGCGGCGCCTTCACCGTCCACTACGACGTCCTGGTGCTCACCGCCGTCCGGCGGGCTGAGTAGCCGTTACTCATGCGGTCGTGGGAGCGCGCGCGGACGATCCTCCTCAGAGCGACACCCCAGGAGGAACCACCGTGAGCGTCACACATGGCATGAGAACCGGGCGGAAAGGGCCGGCGCGGTGGCGCGGGCGGCTCTCGTTCGCCGCGATCGGCGTGCTGGTCGCCGCCCTGATCCCGGCGCTGGCCACGCCGGCGTCGGCCGCGGTCCCCGGCTTCTCGCTGACCTTCTCCATCGACTATCTCCGCCAGATCGAGGACCCGGACAGCGGAGGCGTCGGCGACGGCGACTACTACCCGAAGGTCAGGATCGCCGATGGCCCGCTCGAAACGGGCCCGCGCATCGAGGACGACGAGTTCGAGCCCCTCGGCCTGCCCGAGGCGCCCAACGGCTGGGTCTTCACCAAGTCCGACCTGCCCGGCGACCAGCCGACCGTGAACATCACCGTCGCCCTCTGGGACTATGACGGCGGCCTCAACACCAACGACGACCGCATGGACATCAGCCCCCAGAACGACGACCTCGACCTCGACCTCGTCTACGACGTGCGCTCGGGCACCCTGTCGGGCGACGGCGTGCAGTTCGGCACGCCGTGCGTCGACTCCCAGGGGCGGCAGAAGGGCCAGACGTGCGCCGAGGGCGACGGCGACCACGGCTTCCCCAGGGACAACGACGGCAGGAAGACCAGGATCGGCTTCACCGTCTCCACCGTGATGCCCGACACCGACCACGACGGCATCCCCGACCTCGTCGAGCTGTCCGGGATCCGCGACCGGAACGGCGGGGTCATCGCCGACCTCCCGGCGCTCGGCGCGGACCCGTGCCGCAAGACGATCGTGCTGCAGGCCGACTACATGGCCGACACCAGGCACTCCCACCGGCCCAAGCCGGACGCGATCACCCTGGTCCGGAACGCCTTCGACGCCGCGCCGGTCAAGGCCGAGAACCCGTGCCCGTACCCCGGGACGCACCGGGACGGCGTCGACTTCGTCTACCTCCAGGGCACGCAACTGCCCGAGCAGGCCGCCATGGGCCTGGCCGACGACAGCGACTTCCGCGACGCGCGCACCGCCGACTTCCCCGCCGAGCTGGCCAGGTACGCCCATTACGCGATCTTCGCCCACGACCTCGTCGTCACCACCGCGACCGGGAGCTCGACGTCGCCGGGCACGTCGGGGCAGTGCTGCGAGCCCACCAGGGACAACAACAAGGACTTCATCGTCACCTTCGGCTCGTGGCGGACGATGTGCGTGGCCGACTTCGGCGTGGACTACGGCGGCGACGGCCGGCTCCAGACCACCGCGGCGGGCGACGACGTGGTGATCGGCACCCAGATCCACGTGGGCCCGGATCGTACGTGCGACACCACCAGCGCGGACCCGACCGACCGGCAGGTGCTCACCGTCGGGACCGGCCGCGACGACGCCGAGGTCGGCACCGTCCAGGACCAGGCCGGGACCATCATGCACGAGCTCGGGCACGCCCTGGGCCTGCGGCACGGCGGCGACGTCAACGACCAGTGGAAGCCCAACTACCTCAGCGTCATGAACTACTTCTTCCAGTCGGGCATCCCCACCGGCCCGCCGCCGCTGCTGGTCAACCAGCTCAGGGACTGGAAGATCGGCGCGATCCGGGTCGGCTACTCCAGCGGCCGCCTGCCCCCGCTCACCGAGGGCACGCTGAACGAGTCCGCAGGCATCGGCGACGGCACCGACCACACCTTCTGGTGGACCGACAACCTCGCCAACCCCACCAGCACGTTCCGGCCGCTGCGCTCGGCCGCCGGCAACGCGCCGATCAACTGGAACGACAACACCGCCCCCGGCACCGGCGCCCCGCTCATCGACACCGGGACGGTGAACGTGGACGTCAACGCCAGCGGCGGCAGCACGACCCTGCGCGACCACGACGACTGGGCCGCCGTCAAGTACCGGGCCGCGCTCTCGCCCGACGCCAAGGGCTGGGCCTGCAGCAGCTTCCCCGTCTCCGCGCCCACCTGCAGCGGCTCGGGCGGCGAGCCGGAGAAGGAGCTCGACTTCACCGCCGCCGTACGGCAGGAGATGTCGTTCTTCAACCTCTACGACCCCGACATCGTCACCGCCAAGAGCGTCGACAAGCGCGACGCCGAACCCGGCGACACCCTCACCTACCAGGTGAAGCTGGACAACGCCGGCACCGGCCCGGCGGCCTCCGTCGGCGTGACCGACACCCCGCCCACCGGGCCGGCCCAGGCCCGTCAGGTTCCCTACCTGGGCGCCGGGCGGTCCACGACCGAGACGTTCACGTACACGGTGCCGTGCGACACGGCCGACGCGGCCGTCCTGACCAACACGGCCACCGCCACCGCGACGGACACCGCCGGCGGCCCCGAGGCCGACACGGGCGACAACACCGCCAAGGCCGCCACCACCGTGCACGCGCCGCGGCTCACCCTGACCAAGACCGCCCCGGCCACGGTGAACGCCGGCGAGGCGATGACCGTCGGGCTGCGGGCGGCCAACGTCGGCAGCGGCAGGGCCACCGGCGTCGTCCTCACCGACACGCTGCCCAAGGAGGTCTACTACAGCGGCGCGCTCGACCGCGGCACCGGCCCCCGGCCCGGGACGGTCACCCGCAACCCGGACGGCACCACCACCCTGACCTGGACGCTCGGCCCCCTCGACCCCGGCGCGGACGTGTCCTTGGGGTTCACGGCCAGGCCCGGCCTGCTGTTCACGAAGGGCGCCGAGCTGCCCGACACGGCGGCCGCCGCGTACCGGAACGCCAACGGCTGCGTCTACGAGCCCGCCACGGCGTCCGCCACGACGACCGTCACCGAGGTCGCCCCGATCCGCGACCCGCGCTCGCACGGCTACTGGAAGACGCACCAGGAGGCTCGCACCGCCGAGTTCCTGGCCCGCGTCCAGGCCACCGACCAGCGCTTCGACAGCCAGGCGGACGGCGAGCTGGCCGACGCCGAGGCCGTCGCCGCGCTGTCGGCCGGCGGCCCGCAACCGGGGCCCGTCCGGTTCCAGCTGCTGGCCACGCTGCTCGACCTGGCGGCCCGGCAGGTCAACGCGAGCACCCGGCTCGACTCGCCGCTCGTCCGGCGGCTCGGGGTGCGCACGGTCGGCGAGGCGGTCAGGTACGCCTTCGCCACCCTCGCCCTGCCGCCCGGCGGCGCGGCGGCCGGGCGCTACTCCGACACCACCTCGATGCTCGACGAGCTCGTGAACAACCGGAGCGAGGTCTACTGACCCCGCCATGAGGGCCCCCATGAGGACGCCGCCATGAGGGCCCCGCCACGACGCCGCCATGAGGACGCCGCGGCCGGCTCAGGCCGGTTGCGGCGTCCGCGGCTCGGCCCTGGCCGGGGCGTAGAGGCCGAGGCGGCGCAGGGCCGGCGCGGTCATCATGGTGGTGATCAGGGCCATCAGCACGAGCACCGTGAACGTGCCGGGCGCGATCAGTCCCATGCCGAGCCCGGTGCTGAGCACGACGATCTCGGTGACGCCACGGGCGTTCATGAGCACGCCGAGCCCGAGCGCGAGTCGCCCCGGCATGCCGCCAGCCCAGGCGATCACCCCGGCCGCGCCCAGCTTGCCGAGGACGGCGGCCACCAGCAGCACCGCCCCGCCCAGCAGCACCACCGGATGGCCGAACGCCAGATGCACGTCGGTGCGCAGCCCGATCGAGGCGAAGAACACCGGCAGCAACATCGCGCGGTTGAGCGAGCCCAGGCGTTCGGGCACCGCGCCGAGCACGGGGGCGTCGCGCGGGAAGGCCACCCCGGCCAGCAGGGCGCCGAAGATGGCGTGCACGCCGATGGCGTCGGTCGCCGCAGCCAGGGCGAAGATCAGGCCCAGGACCAGCGCGAGCGCGGCCGGAGCGGGCAGCCGGCGGGCGGCGTGCCGGGCCGCCAGGGCGGCGAGCGCGGGGCGTGCGACGAGGGTCACGCCGAGGACCAGGGCGGCGGCCAGCCCCAGCGAGGTCAGCACGCCCGCCGGGGAGCCGGCGTGCGCGAGGGCGATCACCGCGGCCAGCGCGCACCAGGCGAGCACGTCGGCCAGCCCCGCGCACAGGATCGCCAGCGAGCCCAGCCGGGTGACGGTCAGCCCGGCCTCCTGGAGGATCCTGGCCAGCACGGGGAACGCGGTGACGCTCAACGCCGTCCCGGCGAACAGGACGAACGCCGTGCCCGACGCCGACGGCCCGGCGAGCGCGCCGGCGAACGGGACCGCCGCGACCGCTCCCAGGGCGAACGGCACGGCCGTCATCGCCAGCGCGGCGACCCCCACCACCACGCGCTGCCGGCCGAGGGCGGCCGGGTCGAACTCCCGCCCCACCGTGAACATGAAGACCGCCAGCCCGGCCTGGGCCAGCAGTTCGAGCTGCGGCGCGACCCAGCCGGGCAGGATCAGCGCGGACACCCCCGGCGCCAGCGAGCCCAGCGCGGACGGCCCGAGCAGCAGCCCGGCCACCATCTGCCCCACCACGGACGGCTGGCCCGCCCGGCGTGCCAGGACGCCGCCCAGCGAGGCCAGCCCGCCGATGACCGCCACGGCGAGGAACAGCCGCAGGATCGACTGGGCGGGCGGCACCCCGGCGGGCGCGGCCGGCGCCGCCGGATGCCCCGGCTGCTGCGCGCCAGGCCCGAACACCAGCACCATCGACACGCCCGCCACGGCGATCAGCAGCAGCGCGACCGCCAGGCCCCGGGCCGGGGCGGGCAGCAGGGCCTGTTCGGTGTCGTCGAGCGGGTCGTGTCCGCGCATGGTCGCACCTTCCTGCGTATCCCGCGATGGGCTCCCGGCCCTTCGCCGGGTCAGTCGGCGGCTGGGAGCGGCCGGGCCGCCCGCCGGCCGATCAGCAGCAGGGCGCCGACGGCGGCGACGATGCCGACGGCGATGACGGGGATCAGGGCCCGATAGCCGAGCTCGCTCGCCACCAGGCCGAACAGCGGGGGACCCAGCAGGGAGCCGAGGCTGCCGGCCTGGGCGATGACGCCGTTGCCGACGTCGGCGTGGTCGAGGCGCTCCAGGATGAGGGGGAGCGCGGCGAAGACCAGGGCGCCGAGGAAGCCGTTCTCCATGGAGATGACGCCCGCGCCGGTGAGCGCGCCCCCGGCGGAGTCGCCGGCGTACAGGATCCAGGCGGCCGGCACGACGAGGAAGCCGGACAGGGCCAGCACGCCGACCCGTACGCCCCTGCGCAGCAGGACGCCCACCGCCAGCCCGCCGGCCACGCCGAGCAGCGAGATCACCGAGGTGAGCGCGCCCGCGGCGGCGGCCGAGCGGCCGTACTGCTCGATGAGCAGCGTGGGCAGCAGCACGATCACCGGGATGGTCACCAGCGCGGTCAGGCAGAAGGCCGCGGCCAGCAC
>NZ_JBSFGJ010000135.1:0-20995 GCF_053596515.1 Nonomuraea sp. NPDC001684 | reverse complement strand
CCGGCAGGTAGCCGGCGATCAGCTCGTCGCACCGCAGCACGGCGTCTTCGGCGCCTTCCAGGTGCGCGGTGCGGTCGGTGACGGCCGCCTGCGACTCGGGGGCGGCCTCGGGGGCGTCGCTCACTTCTGCGTCTCCTCTTCGATCTCGGCCTCCAGGGCCGCCTCGGCCTCGTGGAGCTGCGACTCCAGCTCGGTGTCCGAGAGCGGGGCGTCGTGGTGGGCGCCGAGGTAGGCGTCGATCACGCGCTCGTCCGACATGATCGTGTCGGGCGGGCCCTCGGCGATCACGGCGCCCTGCGCCATGACGATCACCCAGTCGCTGATGTCGCGGACCATGTCCATGTCGTGCTCGACGAACAGCACCGTCATGCCCTGCTCGCGCAGGTCCTTGACGTGGCCGAGCAGCGACTGGGTCAGGGCCGGGTTCACGCCCGCCATGGGCTCGTCCAGCATGACCAGCTCCGGCTGGACCATGAGGGCGCGGGCCATCTCCAGCAGCTTGCGCTGGCCGCCGGACAACGAGCCGGCGAAGTCGTCCCGCTTGGCGCCCAGCTTGAAGCGTTCGAGGAGCTCCTCGGCGCGGACGGTGATCTCGTCCTCCTGGCCGCGCCACATCGACGGGATGAGCGCCCGCCAGAACGTCTCGCCCTTCTGCCGCTGGGCGCCCAGGCGCATGTTCTCCATGACGGTCAGGCGGGACAGCGCCTTGGTGAGCTGGAAGGTGCGCACCATGCCGGCGCGGGCGACCTTGTGGGCCGGCACCCCGCTCATGCTGCGCCCGTTGAACGTCCACGAGCCGGAGTCGGCGGTGTCGAAGCCGGTGAGCTGGTTGAAGAAGGTCGTCTTGCCGGCGCCGTTGGGGCCGATCAGCGCGGTGATGGAACCCCGCTGGATCTCGACGTGGGCGACCTCGACCGCGGTCAGGCCGCCGAAGCGGCGCACGACGTTGTCGACGGTGAGGATCGGGTCCGGCTTCGGCACGCCCGGGTCGCGGGCCAGGTCCTTGAAGGCGGCCAGCGCCGCGGCCTTGCGCTCGGTGGCCGTGGTTTCAGCGTGCATTGATTGCTATCTCCCTCTTGTCGCCGAAGATGCCCTGTGGCCGGAAGATGAGCAACAGGACGAGGCCCAGGCCGACCAGGATCCAGCGGACGGCGCCCACCTGGTTCGTGTCCATGAAGGTGATGATCCCGGCGCCGACGGCCTCGGACAGCACGCCGTAGATCAGGACGAGCAGCACCCAGAAGATCGACGCGCCCACGACGGGGCCGAGCACGCGGGCGGCGCCGCCGAGGATGACCATCGTGTACGCGTAGAACGTCGTCTCGGTGCCGAAGATGTCGGGCTGGACGGAGGCGTAGGCCAGGCCGTAGATGAAGCCGCCCAGGCAGCCCACGACGCCGCCCAGGATGAGCGACTGCATCTTGTAGGAGAAGACGTTCTTGCCGAGGCTGCGCACGGCGTCCTCGTCCTCGCGGATGGCCTTGAGCACGCGGCCCCAGGGGCTCTTCATCAGCAGGTAGACCAGCCCGCAGCACAGGGCGATGAGCACCCAGCCGACGGTCAGCACCCACAGCACCCGGTGGTTGAAGAACAGGGGGATGGAGCCGAGGTTGAAGCCGTACTGGCCCTCGGGGTAGGGGTTGAGCGCGTAGAAGCCGTCGGAGAAGCCGCGCTGGCCGTCCGAGCCGCCGAAGACGCTCTTGAAGGCCACCGAGCGGAACACCAGCCGGACGATCTCGGCCGCCGCGATGGTCACGATGGCCAGGTAGTCGGCGCGCAGCTGGAGGGTCGGGATGCCGAGCAGGATCGCCAGGAGCACCGCGGCGAGCAGGCCGACGATGATGCCGACCCAGAACGGCAGGCCCATGACGGTGACGGTGACGGCCAGGCCGTAGCCGGCCACGCCCATGAACGCCGCCTGGCCGAAGTTGAGCAGGCCGGTGTAGCCGAATTGGATGTTGATGCCGATCGCGGCGAGCGCGTACAGCACGGTCTCGACGCCGACCGCGGACTTCAGCGTCGTGCTGATGATCGTGATCCAGTCCATTCTGATCCTCCCCCGATCAGCCGATTCGCTCGCGGCGGCCCAGGATGCCCTGGGGCCGGACGAGGAGCACGATGATGAGCACGACCAGCGCGCCGACGCTCTTGAGCTCCGGCGGCACCCACAGGGTGGAGACCTGGATGAACAGGCCGACCACCAGCGAGCCGACCAGCGCGCCGAAGGCGGTGCCGAGCCCGCCGAGCGTGACGCCGGCGAAGATGAGCAGCAGGATGTCCTGGCCCATCGTGTACTTCAGGTTCTGCGAGAGCCCGAGCATGATGCCGGCCAGCGCCGCGATGGCGCCGCCCAGGGTCCAGACGATCCGGATGACCCGGTCGACGTTGATGCCGGACGAGGCCGCGAGCGCGGGGTTGTCCGACACGGCCCTGGCCGCCTTGCCGGTACGGGTGCGCAGCAGCGCGAAGCCGACCAGGAGCAGCACGGCCAGCTCGATGCCCATCGCCACGAAGTTCTTGGGCGCCGCGGAGATCGGCCCGACCTCGATGCCCGGCTGGGCCGTGTACTGGGCGTAGGCCTCGTTCTGGCCGCCGAAGAAGATCAGCATGACGTAGCGCATGACCAGCGCGACGCCGATGGAGACGATCATCATGGCGACGATGCCGGTGCCGCGCCTGCGCAGCTGGCCCCAGAAGAGGCGGTCCTGGGCGTAGCCGAACGCGCCGCCCAGCGCCACGGCGAGCACCGCGGCGGGTATGAGATGGAGGCCGAAGCCCACGTTGAACATGTAGGCCAGCACCGCGCCGAGCGTGACCAGCTCGCCGTGGGCGAAGTTGGTCAGGCCGGTCGTGCCGTAGATCAGCGACAGGCCGAGCGCGGCCAGGGCGATGATCAACCCGAGGTTGAGCCCCTCGAAGGCGAGCTGCGCCGCGGTGTCCCAGACGCTGCTCTCCCCGCTGTCGTCTGCCTGCGGCTGCCCGGCGACGCCCTTGGCCTGCAACGCGAACAGCACGGTCGAGCAGTTGCCCTCGAAGACGGTCGGCGTGCGCACGTTGCTGCCGCCGCGCACCTCGGCGTTCTTCGGAAGGGAGTTCGGGTCAAGGGTGACCTTGAACTTGCCCTTGTCGGTAGGAACTTCCCACGTGCCCTGTGCGTTTGTTGTGACCTCCTTGACGGGTTGTCCGCCCTCGGTGGTCACGGCGATTTTGACGCCGTTCACTGGCTGGCCTTGGAGTTTGAGCGTCCCCTTCAAACCCTGGCATCCGGCCGGCCCCGCCTGCGCGGGACTGGCCAGCAGGAAGATGAGTCCACCCAGGAAGGCCGTGAACGCGATCACGGCTCTGCGCAATGGTGCTCCCTCAAATAGGTCAAGGCGGGGTTGTACCCCTCCATCTCGACACGCGCGCATCGCAGGCACAACTGGGATGCAATGGCGGGAGCTTATTCCGCAGACGCCCGTTTCAGTATGGTTCGTCACCAATTAGTGACATGCGTGTGCCACACATGTGAGCAAACAACGCGGCAGGTCAGGGGCTAAATGAGGGAAGACGCCTGGCCCACGCCGAAAACGAAACGGTAACGATGGGGAGAAAACGTGGACGAGCCCGCGGGGCGGCCTTTGGGGCCATGTAGGGCTTCCCCGGCCGCACACGTTATCTACCGGGCCTCCCCGCGGGCTCTGTTCGGACAACCGTAGCGATCGATGGGGCCGCTGCGCAAAGGTTCGGTCAAAGTGACGTCAGGGGCGCTGGTCGCGCAGCATGCACGTCAGTCTGGAGGTGCACACCCGCCGTCCCTCCTCGTCGGTGATCTCGATGTCGTACGTCGCCAAAGTGCGTCCGCCGTGCAACCGCGTCGCGACCCCGGTCACGTACCCGGAGGTCGCCGAGCGGTGGTGGGTGGCGTTGATCTCGATGCCGACGGCGATGCGGCCGGGGCCGGCGTGGATCGCCGCGGCCACCGAGCCCAGCGTCTCGGCCAGCACCGCCGACGCGCCGCCGTGCAGCAGGCCGTAGGGCTGGGTGTTGCCCTCGACCGGCATCCTGCCGACGACGCGCTCGGGCCCGGCCTCGACGAACTCGATGCCCATGCGGTGGGCCAGCGTGCCCTCGTGCACCGCGCCGTACGCGGAGAAGTCCAGCGGATCGGTCTGCGTCAAGGGGATGTCTCCACTCTTCCGAGCTCGGGTTTTCTGTCGTTGACGCAGACTAGGCTGCGTACGTGCCGAAGAGTGAAGTGACCCCCAGCCGCCCGTGCCTGTTGCTGCTTGACGGGCATTCCCTGGCCTACCGCGCCTTCTACGCGCTCAAAGACGCCAACCTCATGACCACCGACGGTCAGCACACCGAGGCGGTCTACGGGTTCACCTCGATGCTGACGAACATTCTGCGCGACGAGCAGCCGACCCACGTGGCGGTGGCCTTCGACCGGTCGGAGCCGACGTTCCGCCACGAGGAGTACTCCGACTACAAGGCCAACCGGAGCGAGACGCCCGAAGACTTCCGCGGCCAGATGCAGCTCATCTACGAGCTGCTCGACACGCTGCGCATCCCGCATCTGTCCAAGGCGGGCTTCGAGGCCGACGACCTCATCGCCACCCTGGCCACCCGCGCGGCCGGCGACGGGATGAACGTCCTGATCGTCACCGGCGACCGCGACGCCCTGCAGCTCGTCGACGAGCACGTCACCGTGCTGATGACGCGCCGCGGCATCAGCGACATGACCCGGTTCACCCCCGAGGCGGTCGAGGAGAAGTACGGCCTGACCCCGGCCCAGTACCCCGACTTCGCCGCCCTGCGCGGCGACCCCAGCGACAACCTGCTGTCCATCCCCAGCGTCGGCGAGAAGACCGCGGCCAAGTGGGTGCGCGAGTTCGGCTCCCTCACCGCGCTGGTCGACCGCGTCGACGAGGTCAAGGGCAAGGTCGGCGACAAGCTGCGCGAGCACGTCGCCCAGGTGCTGATGAACCGCCGCCTGACCGAGCTGCTGCGCGACGTGCCGCTCGACGTCGAGCTCGGCGACCTCACCCAGGGCGCGTGGGAGCGCGAGGAGATCAACAAGCTGTTCGACACCCTGCAGATCCGCGGCGAGCTGCGCGAGCGCGTCTTCAAGGTGCTCGGCACCGGCGAGGCGGAGCCCGAGCAGGGCTTCGAGGTCGAGACCGTCATCCTCGGCCCCGACCGGGTGGCCGGCTGGCTGGCCGCGCTCCCGCAGGGCCGCGCCGGGCTGGCCTTCAAGGGCTCCTACGGCAGCGGCTCGGGCCGCATCGACGGCATCGCCGTCGCCTCGCCCGACGGCACCGCCGCCCACATCGACCCCGTCAAGCTCACCGAGGCCGACGAGGCGGCGCTGCGGGCCTGGCTGGGCGACGAGAGCAGGCCCAAGGCCGTCCACGATGCCAAGGGCCCGATCCTGGCCCTGTGGGCCCAGGGCATGGAGCTGCGCGGCCTCAGCTGCGACACCGCGCTGGCCGCCTACCTCGCCATGCCGGGCCAGCGCACGTTCGCGCTGGAGGACCTGGCCAGGCGCTACCTCCACCGCGACCTGCGGGCCGAGGAGGAGTCCGGCGGCCAGGCCGCCCTGTTCGGCGACGACGAGGACGCGCCGGCCAAAGACCTCGCGCTGCGCGCCCACGCCGTGCGCGAGCTGGCCGACTCCCTTGAGGGCTTCCTGGCCGGCCGCGGCGGCACCCAGCTCCTGGCCGACGTCGAGCTGCCGCTGCTGTCGGTGCTGGCCGAGATGGAGCGGGCCGGCATCGCCGTCGACAGCCAGTACTTCGCGGGCCTGGAGGCCGAGTTCGGCGCCGCGGTCAAGCACGCCGTGGAGGAGGCCCACCGCTCCGTCGGCGAGCAGTTCAACCTGGGCTCGCCCAAGCAGCTCCAGGAGATCCTGTTCACCCGGCTCAACCTGCCGAAGACCAAGAAGATCAAGACCGGCTACAGCACCGACGCCGACCAGCTCGCCTGGCTCGCCACCCAGACCGAGCACGAGCTGCCGACGATCATGCTGCGCCACCGCGACCAGCAGAAGCTGCGCACCACGGTCGAGGGCCTGATCAAGGAGGTCGGCGACGACGGGCGCATCCACACCACGTTCAACCAGATCATCGCCGCCACCGGCCGCCTGTCGTCGGAGAAGCCCAACCTGCAGAACATCCCGATCCGCACCGCCGAGGGCCGCCGCATCCGGCAGGGCTTCGTGGTCGGCGAGGGCTACGAGCGGCTGCTGACGGCCGACTACAGCCAGATCGAGCTGCGCATCATGGCCCACCTGTCCGGCGACGAGTCGCTGATCGAGGCCTTCGAGTCCGGCCACGACTTCCACCAGGCCACCGCGGCCCGGGTGTTCGACCTGCCGCCCGAGCAGATCGACAGCGAGCTGCGGGCGCGCATCAAGGCGATGAACTACGGCCTGGCCTACGGCCTGTCCGACTTCGGCCTGTCCGGGCAGCTCAACATCCCGGTCTCGGAGGCGCGGGCGCTGAAGGAGGAGTACTTCACCGAGTTCGGCGGCGTGCGCGACTTCCTGCAGGCCATCGTGGCCCAGGCGCGCACCGACGGCTACACCGAGACGATCATGGGCCGCCGCCGCTACCTGCCCGACCTGACCAGCGACAACCGCCAGCGCAGGGAGATGGCCGAGCGCATGGCGCTCAACGCCCCCATCCAGGGCTCGGCGGCCGACATCATCAAGGTCGCCATGCTCCACGTCCACCAGGCCATCGCCGAGGAGGGGCTGGCCTCGCGGATGTTGCTGCAGGTCCACGACGAGCTGGTGTTCGAGGTCGCGCCGGGCGAGCTGGAGACGCTGCGGCAGCTCGTGTGCGACCAGATGAACGCCGCCTACCACCTGCGCGTTCCGCTGGAGGTCTCGGTGGGCGTCGGGCGTACGTGGCAGGACGCCGGCCACTGACGATGTTTATCCCGACACGGCGGGGCAGTCCGACATATCGCGAACGGCGTGGCCCCGCCGTCTCCGGGGCTTCTCGTCTACGCTGATGACAGTTTGGCCGAGATGTCGGGAGATTTGTGCGGGTACCAGCGTCCTTCACGCGGATCATCGCAATCGCGAACGTGGCCGTGGTGACCGTGGCCGTCGTCGGGCTGAGCCTCTTACCTGATGGTGAGACTCCTACTACCCAGGCGTCGGCCCGGGTCGGCGTGATCGCCCCCGTCTCACCCCCGCAGGGGCAGCCGCAGGACACCTCCCAGCCCCCCGGCGTGGTCGCCACCCCCGAGTTCGCCCGGCAGGTGCGCGCCAACGAGGCGGGCCTGGTGCCGGTCATCATGTACCACCGGATCCTGCGCAAGCGCGTGGCCTCCATCGACCGCACCCCCGCCCAGCTCAGGCAGGAGCTGGAGAAACTGGCCAAGCAGGGCTACGTGCCCATCACGGCCAGGGAGTTCGCCACCGGCGACATCCGGGTGCCGGCCGGGCGGTTCCCGGTCGTGCTGACGTTCGACGACGGTCACCCGAGCCACTTCGCGCTCGACGACGCGGGCAACCCCGAGCCCGACACCGCCGTCGGCGTGATCCTCGACGTGGCCGCCCGTTACCCCTCGTTCCGGCCGGCCGCGACGTTCTGGATCACCCGTGAGCCGTTCGGGCTGCGCGACCAGGAGCGGCAGGCGGCCGCGGTGCGGTGGCTGGTCGATCACGGCTTCGAGGTCGCCAACCACACCTGGTCCCATCCGGACCTGCGGCGGCTGGGCAAGAAGAAGGTGCGCGAGCAGATCGTCCGGCTGGAGCGCCTGCTGAAGAAGCTGGGGGCGCCGCCGGACAAGACCCTGGCCCTGCCGTACGGGTCGCTGCCGCGGCCCAAGAAGCTCGCCCGTACCGGCTCCTGGGACGGGACCCGCTATGATTTCGCGGGCGTGTTCCTCGCCGGGGCCCAGCCGTCGCTTTCGCCCTTCGCGAAAAACTTCGACCGTGGGGCGATCCAGCGGATCCAGAGCAACGGCAAGCGGGGAGAGTGCCGCAAGTGGTGCTCGCAGTACTGGCTGGAGTGGCTGAACAAGCACCCTGGCGAGCGCTACGTCTCGGACGGCGATCCCACGCGGATCTCCGTCCCGCGCAGGCTACGGGGTAATATCAACCCCAAGCGGGAGTCCCAGATCATCGGGTACTGATGTGCCTCCGGATTGACCCCGTGGCCAAGGTCTCATATGCTGATCGCTGCGCTGTGGGCTCGCGCGCGCCTCAGACGGAGCGGGCTCGCGCTCGGTCACGTCGATGTCGTAATTCCTCGGCTTGATGCGGAAGAGGGCCTGCCGCGCATCCGCCACATCGACATCCTGTCCGCGTTCGGAGCAATTCCACACATGACGTCCAGCACTGAGGCCACCTCGAGCACCCCGCAGGTAGCGGTCAACGACATCGGGTCCGAGGAAGCCTTCCTCGCAGCGATCGACGAGACCATCAAATACTTCAACGACGGCGACATCGTCGAGGGCACCGTCGTCAAGGTCGATCGAGACGAGGTCCTTCTCGATATCGGCTACAAGACCGAGGGTGTCATCCCCTCGCGCGAGCTTTCGATCAAGCACGATGTCGACCCTGCTGACGTCGTGGAGGTCGGGGAGCACGTCGAAGCCCTGGTTCTCCAGAAGGAGGACAAAGAGGGCCGCCTGATCCTGTCCAAGAAGCGCGCCCAGTACGAGCGCGCCTGGGGCACGATCGAGAAGATCAAGGACGAGGACGGCATCGTCACCGGTACCGTCATCGAGGTCGTCAAGGGTGGTCTCATCCTCGACATCGGCCTGCGCGGCTTCCTCCCCGCCTCCCTGGTCGAGATGCGACGGGTCCGCGACCTGCAGCCGTACGTCGGCCGCGAGCTCGAGGCGAAGATCATCGAACTCGACAAGAACCGCAACAACGTGGTTCTCTCCCGCCGCGCCTGGCTGGAGCAGACGCAGTCCGAGGTTCGCCAGACGTTCCTCAACACCCTGCAGAAGGGCCAGGTCCGCAAGGGCGTCGTCTCTTCGATCGTCAACTTCGGCGCCTTCGTCGATCTCGGCGGGGTCGACGGTCTGGTCCACGTGTCCGAGCTGTCCTGGAAGCACATCGACCACCCGTCCGAGGTCGTCGAGGTGGGCCAGGAGGTCACGGTCGAGGTCCTCGACGTCGACATGGAGCGCGAGCGCGTCTCCCTGTCGCTCAAGGCCACGCAGGAAGACCCGTGGCAGCAGTTCGCCCGTACCCACCAGATCGGCCAGGTCGTGCCGGGCCGCGTCACCAAGCTGGTGCCGTTCGGTGCGTTCGTCCGGGTCGAGGAGGGCATCGAGGGCCTGGTCCACATCTCCGAGCTGGCCGAGCGCCACGTGGAGATCCCGGAGCAGGTCGTCCAGGTCGGCGACGAGATCTTCGTGAAGATCATCGACATCGACCTCGACCGTCGTCGCATCAGCCTCTCGCTGAAGCAGGCCAACGAGGGTGTCGGCACCGAGGTCGAGTTCGACCCGACCCTCTACGGCATGGCGGCCACGTACGACGACCAGGGCAACTACATCTACCCCGAGGGCTTCGACCCGGAGACCGGGGAGTGGCTCGAGGGCTTCGACAAGCAGCGTGAGGAGTGGGAGCGGCAGTACGCCGAGGCCCAGACTCGCTTCGAGGCTCACCGCAAGCAGATCGAGGAGGCCCGCAAGGCCGAGGCGGAGGCCGGCGAGGCCGCTCCCTCGTCCTACAGCGGCGAGACCGCTCCTCCGTCGGGCAGCTCGTCGTCGGCTCCGGCCAGCGGCGCGCTCGCCTCTGACGAGGCGCTCGCAGCCCTCCGCGAGAAGCTCGCGGGTGGCCAGAGCTAAGGCTCAGCCTTGAAAGGCCCCGCACGGGTTTCCGTGCGGGGCTTTTTCATGCCCTTCTCCGGGACGGGCCTCGCGTGGAGCCTTGCCGTAGGGGGCTCGCCGGGGTGGTCATGAGCTGGGCCGCCGTGACGGCGACGGCCTGGTGGTGCTCGTGCCGCCGGCGCGACTCCGACATCGACACACCGTGCCGGAGCGATCTCCTTGAGCAGGAGGTCGTCCTCCGAGACCACTCTCACCGGACGCCGCTCTGCGAGCAGGGGGATGGCCGCGCCCGAGCGGAGGTCGTGGCCGCCTCAGGCAAGATCAGCGATACGACGACACGCTCGCTGATCCGCGCAGCCAAGACCGTCGGCAGGCCGCTGACATGGAGGTCAGTAGGCGAGTTCCCCGATGCCGCCATCGACGCGCAGGACGGTGCCGGCGGTGTAGGCGGACTCGTCGGAGGCCAGGTAGACGGCCGCCTTCGCCACCTCGGTGGTGGTGCCGATGCGATGCAGGGGCACGGTCCGCCGGAGTTCGTCGTAGATGGCGGCCTGTCGCTCGGGGCCGAGCGACTTGAACGCGTCCGTGAGGGTCGGCCCCGGGCTCAGCCCGTTGACCCGGATGCCCCGGTCCTTCAGCTCATAGGTCAGCCCGCGGGAAAGGGACAGCAGGCCCGCCTTGGCGGCACCGTAGACCGCCGCGTTCTCGTGCCCGACGTAAGCGGAGACCGAGCCGACGAGAATGACCGAGGCCTGCTGTGACAAGAGCGGAAGCAAAGCTCTGACCAGGAAGAACGGCCCTTTGAGATTGGTGGCGACGAGCGTGTCGAACGCCTCCTCGCTCCATTGCTCGATCGGGAGATGGGTGACGTCGGCGGCGTTGCTCATCACGATGTCGAGCTTCGGCCATTCCTGCTGCAACCGCGCCGCGAGCGCCGCCTGGCCGGGGACGTCGCCGGCGTCGCTGACGATGGGCAGCAGCGGGCCGTCCAGTTGCCGGGCGGTCTCGGCCAGCCGTTCCCGTGAGCGGCCGGTGATCGCGACAATCGCTCCCTCGGCGAGGAACTGACGGGCTGTCTCCAACCCGATGCCGCTGGTCCCGCCGGTGATCAGTGCATGCTTTCCTGCGAGACGACCCATGGAAGTCATCCTCCTGACTGGCTCATGGCGCATGGTTGTGGTGATGATGACGGGCCGTCCCCCCATCGTGAGGCACCCGCCATCGTGAGGCACCCGCCAGAGGCCGGCCCGTACTGCGGACGTGGCTCTGGCCGGTGCGTTCGGGGTCAGATGGCGGTGCGTCCGCCGTCGGCGGCCACGACGGCGCCGGTCACATAACTGGCCTGGTCGCCGGCGATGAAGGCGATGACGCGAGCGACCTCGGCCGGAGCGGCGGCGCGCTTGAGCGCGGTCGTCAGGCCCATGCCGCCGATGTCCGGTCCCATGACCGCCACCACCTTGGAGGTGGTCATCGGGCCGGGCGCCACGGCGTTGACGCGTACGCCGGAGGCGGCGAACTCGGCGGCCCAGGTGCGGGTCAGGGACTCCAGCGCCGCCTTGGTGGCGCCGTAGACCGCCATCGGCGGCATGCCCAGGCCGGCGGCGGTGGAGGTGACGTTGACGATGCTGCCGCCCCCACCGGCGGCCATCTTCGGTGCGAGCTGGGCGACCAGGATGAACGGCGCGCGCACGTTGACCGCGAAGGCCGCGTCGTAGGCGGCGAGGTCCTGGTCGGCGGTCGCGCTGAACGGGACGACACCGGCGTTGTTGACGAGGATGTCCACCGCCCCGGCCTCCTCGGCCAGCCGCCGCACCGCCTGCGGGTCGGCCAGGTCGGCGCCGATGAAGCGTACGGAGCCGGTCGCGCCGGTCCGCACGTCGTCCACGACCTGGGCGCCGCGGCCGGGGTCGGTGCCGGTGATGATCACGTCCGCCCCGCCGGCGGCGAGAACCTTCGCCGTGGCGTGCCCGAGCCCGCCGATGGCGCCCGATCCGGTGATCAGCGCCGTCTTGCTGTGAAAGTCCATGGGGTTCTGCCTCTCCGCCGGTGCGAGCGCCGGCGACTTCTGTGCGGTCGTTCAATAAGTCGCTCGGCCTTCAACGTACAGACTTTTGTGCAAGCGGTCAAAAAGTCGTAACCTGGGCACATGGCACGGACAGGACGCCCTCGCGCATTCGACAAGGACCAGGCGCTGCAGCGCGCGCTGCTGCTGTTCTGGTCGCGGGGCTACGGAGAGACCTCCATCCAGGACCTCGTCGAAGCGCTGGATCTGGAGCGGGGCAGCCTGTACGGCGCCTTCGGCGACAAGCGGCAGTTCTACCTGGCGGCGGTCCAGCTGTACTGGGACACCTACGAGCGCGAGCTGATCGCGGCGCTGGCATCCGGGCCGGTGCTGCCGGCGCTGCGCGAGGTGCTCGCCAACCCGGCCCGGACGCAGGAGTACGCCTCCGAGGCCGGCGTTCCGCAAGGGTGCATGATCGGCAACACCACCGCCGAAATGGTTCCGCAGGATGCCGAGGCCCGCGAGATCGTCGCCCGGTCGCACGACCGCTTCACCCGGATCGTCACCGACGCCCTGCGCCGCGCGCAGGCCGACGGCGAGGTCGCCCGGGCCGCCTCCCCCGAGGCCCAGGCGCAGCTCCTGCTGTTCACCGTCCAGGGCCTGTCCCTGGTCTCCCGCGCAGGACTCGACACCTCCGTCGCGCTCGCCGCCGTGGACGCCCTGATCGACGCCCTCCGCGCTTGATCCGCGGCCTCCGGGCCCACCCGACCCCAGGTGCGGTTTCTGCGCTGGGGGCCGGGGTGAGGTTCGGCGGTGGGACCGGGCCGGGGGCGGCCCGGTGTCCCGGACGGGTCAGCTGCGGCCGAGCATGTCCGCGGTGAGGATGTTGCCACCCAGACCCCAGCCGCCGTCCGGAACCTCCTCCAGGAGGACCAGGGTGGTGGCCCGAGCTCGTTCTCCGTAGACGGTGGCATAGGCGTCGGTGACTGCGTCGATGAGCTTCTTCTTGGACTCGGGGGTCAGGGTGTCGGCGGGAACCTTGAGGTTGGCGAACGGCATGTCGGTTTCCTTTCGTGTGGGGATTCAGAGTGAGGCGGCGGGTGCCCGGAGGTGAACGCGCCGGGCACGACGATGGCGGTCCCATGCCGAACCCGCTGGAGGCCCCGGTGGCGACGATGGCCTGTCGCGCGGCGGCCATCAGATGATCCCGCCGTTGGCGCGCACGACCTGGCCGTTGATCCAGTGCCCGGCCGGGCTCGCCAGGAAGGCGACGACCTCGGCGATGTCCTCGGGGGTGCCGAGCCGTTCCAGCGGCGGCTGCTTGGCGAGCTGCTGGATCGTCGCCTCGGTCTTGCCGTCGAGGAACAGTTCGGTGGCGGTCGGGCCCGGCGCGACCGCGTTGACCGTGATGTTCCGCCCGCGCAGTTCCCGGGCGAGCACCAGTGTCATCGCCTCGACGGCTCCCTTGCTGGCGGCGTACGCCCCGTAGCCCGGGAACTGCAGGCCGACCACGGAGGTGGACAGGTTGACGATCGCGCCACCGTCGCGCATGCGGCGCGCGGCCTCCCGGGCCATCACGAACGCGCCGCGGATGTTGGTGCGGTGCAGAGCGTCCAGCTCGTGAAGGTCGAGGTCGGCGATCGGGGACAACGACAGCCGCCCCGCCGAGTTGACGACCACATCGACCCCGCCGAAGGACTTCTCCGTCGCCTCGAACATCTCCGCGACGGCGTCTTCGTCGGCCACGTCGGCCTGGACCGGGATCGCCCGGCCGCCGGATGCCGCGATCTCCTCGACCACCTGCGCCGCGGCGGAGGCCGACCCTTGGAACCCCACGGCGACCGCACAGCCCCGTGCCGCCAGCGCCACCGCGATCGCCTTGCCAATCCCGCGGGAGCCGCCGCTGACGACGGCCACACGCTGGTCATTCATGGAAACTCCCTGGTTCTAGCAGTGATACGGATTCTCCGTATCGGCGTTACGAGAATCGACGGTAGCACAGTTCGTATCGCCGCTACCGATTGGCGCTATCATCGATCGCATGGCAGAGACGGACGCGCTCCGCGCGGCGATGATCGAGGCCGCGGAGCGGCAGCTGGCGTCGTCCTTGGACCATGAGGTGGCCACGCGCGCGGTCTGCGAGGCCGTCGGCGTGAGCCAGCCCGTGCTCTACCGGTTGTTCGGTGACAAGCGCGGGTTGCTGGACGCCGTCGCCGACCACGGCTACGAGCAATATGCCGCGCTCAAGGCCGCCCAGGAGCAGACCGGCGACCCGGTCGCCGACCTGCGCGCCGGCTGGGACGGCCACATGGCCTTCGCCCGGGCGAAGCCGGCCCTCTACCAGTTGATGTTCACTCCGCGGCCGTGGTCACACTCGACGGCGCGAGATCGCGTGATGGACCTGCTGGTGGCGGCGCTCACGCGGTGCGCGGCGGCGGGGGCGCTGAAGGCCGAGCCGCAGACCGCCGCTCAGCTGATCCTGTCGGCGAACGTCGGCACCGCCCTCGACCACATCGCCAGACCGGCTCTGTTCGACGACCCCGCGCTGTCCCACCGCATGCGAGACGCCGTGTTCTCGCACGTCCTGACCGGGCCGGCCGCTCAGAACGACGCCGACCCGCTGTACGCCGCCGCGCTGCGCCTGCACGCACAACTCGATCTCACCGGGACCGAGGCCCTGGAACCGGCCGAGACCGCCCTTCTGCGGCGATGGCTTGAGCGCATCACGCAACCCGTCCGAGGATGACGGCCACGCTCAAGAACACGCTGCCCGCTCGGTCGCCGGCTTTCGCGGCGTAGCGCCCCGCTGCCCGGGTTCGCCTTCTTCGCCGTTTCCTGACCAGGTATGGACGGCAACGACGCGGAGGCGCTGGTGCCACCCTGGCATGTGGCGCGTCGCGTCCCTCAAGAGTGGCCTGTGGCGGGGAGGCTGAGCCGCAGGGGGGCTGGGCGGCCCTTGAGGGTCTGATTACAGCCGATCTGTCTTTTCCCTCCTCTGACCCGAGCGGGGTTCTGTGAGGGGACGGGGGTTCGGTGGCACGGAGAATCGCCGAGCGGGCGCGAGATTTTACCCATCGACCTTTTACGACTTCTCTACCTGCGAAGACGGCCGCTGGGAAACTGACATGCGGCTGGAGGTACGAGCGTTCGGGGGCGATGCGGTGCGTATGGTTCGGCGCGTGATCCCGGTGGTGGCGGCGGTCACCGTCCTGGTTCCGGCGGCAGGCGGGGGAGTCGGGCAGGCGATGCGCCTGGTCGCCTCGCCGACCCCATGGCCGGAACGCGACGTGACCGAGCTCGCGGAGCCGCGACCTGAGGCGGCCTGGCCTGAGAAGCCCAGGCAGGACACGGCCGGATCGGCTGGGGCGGACGTGGGGGCGACCAGATCGGCAGGCTCGGAGTTCGGAGCGGCCGGATCGGCGGCGTCGGAGCTCGGGACGGCCGGATCGGCGGAGTCTGAGCTTGGGGCGGCCGGATCGGCGGCGTCTGAGCTTGGGACGGCCGGGTCGGCAGGGCAGGGGCTCGGAGCGTCGGAGCTCGGGGCGGCGGGGCCGCAGGAGCGGGGCGTTGCCGGGGCGGTGCGGCCGGCGCCTGGGCGGGAGAGGCTCGTCTGGTCCGAGTGCGGCGGCGGGCTGCGGTGCGCCACGTTGCCCGTCCCCGCCGACTGGGCCAGGCCGCGCGAGGCCCGCGTGGCCGTCCGGCTCGCCATGATGCCCGCCCAGGACCCGCTGCGGCGGCTCGGCGCGCTGGTGGTCAACACGGGGGCCGCATCGGTCGTCCGAGAGGTCGTGGCGCGGCCGGACGCCGTGGGCGAACTGGCCAGGTGGTTCGACGTCGTGCTGGTCGAGGCGCGCGGGGCCGGGGATGGGGGGCACGCGGGGGCGTGCCCCCGACCCCGGCCGGACCCGGCCCGGCTGCAGGTGGCCGAGGGGCGGACGGCCTGGCGGGCGTTCGCCCGGGACAACGCCGTCCACGACCGGGCCTGCCGCGCCGCGCTCGGGCCCGCCTACGCCGGGCTGACGTCCTGGCAGGTCGCCCACGACCTCGATGCCGTACGTGCCGCGCTGGGGGAGTCGCGGCTGCGCTATCTCGGCAACGGCTACGGGAGCGTGTACGGGCAGGCGTACCTGGAGCTGTTCCCCGGCCGGGCCGGGCGGATGTACCTGGAGGGGCTGCCCGACCACACCGAGACCGGGCTCGAACGGCGGCTGCTCGCCCACGCCCGCGCCCAGGAGCGGCAGCTCGGGTACTTCCGCGACTGGTGCCGGAACCGCCCCGGCTGCCCGCTCGGCCGCGCGGACGCCGTCCGGGTGTTCGACGGTCTGGTCAGGCGCGCGCCTCTGCGGCTCGGTGGCGGCGAGCGTACGGTCAGCGGGCACGAGATCGCCGCCGCCGTATGGGCGGGCCTCACGCCCGCCCGGTGGCCGGCGCTCGCGCAGGCCCTCTCCAGAGCCCGAACGGGCGACGCCACGGGCCTGACCGCCCTGCTCCCCGCCGAGCCCCCACAGCCCACCCCTCCGGGCCCGACGGCAGCCACCCCCGGCCCGGGCCAGCCGCCCCCCGCAGGTACGGCCGGAGCCCGCCTCAGCGCGGGCCAGGCGGCCTCTGGTACCGCGGCCTCTGGGGCGGTGGCCTCTGGAGTGGCGGGGGGAGGCGTCCTGTCCGATGCGCGGGCGGCTTCAGGGGCGGCGGGGGCGGTGTCGCAGCCTGGGGAGGCGGTTCCCGGTGTGGTGGGGGGAGTGGCGTCCGAGGTGGGGGAGGTGGGGCCGGCAAGTGCGGAGGGGGTCAGGTGGTGTCATGACTTCGGGTTGGCGGCGCCCGGCTATCGCCAGTTCCTTCAGATGGAGGCGCGGCTGCGGAAGGCGGCCCCACGGGTGGGGTGGCTGAGCGGGCGGGCGGAGGTGGCCAGGTGCCTGGGGGCGGCACGCTCGCCGGGCTGGGCGCCGCACCCGTTGCCGGCCGGGCTCAAGGTGCCCCCGGTGCTGGTCGGCGTGGGACGGCTGGACAACGAGACGCCGTCCTCCGGGGCGGCAAGGGCGGCCGGGCAGATCCCCGGGGCGAGGGTCCTGTGGCACGGGGACGGGCAGGGCGCGTACCTGGCGCAGGGCGTGAGCAGGCTGCGCGCGGCCTGTCTGCGTACGAAGGTGCACGACTACCTGGTCAACGGCGTCCTGCCGAAGCAGGGCACGTTCTGCCCTGGGGAGCTCACGGCGGGCAACGCTCCTTAGCCGGCAGCGCGAGAGGACCGTCCAAGGCCGGGCGGCGGGCGGTCGGAGGGCGGGGAAGTCGGCGGTGGCGGTGGGAAGGCAGCAGATAGGGTGCTGGCGTGAAGATCGAACGGGCGGTGGCGGCGGACGCGGGCGAGATCCTCACCCTGCAGCGGGCGGCGTACGTGAGCGAGGCCCAGCTCTACGGCGACCCCTACATCCCGCCGCTCGTGGAGTCGCTGGAGCAGGTGCGCAAGGCCGTCGAGACGGGCGTCGTGCTCAAGGCCGTGGACGCCGGCCGGATCGTCGCCGCAGTGCGCGGGCAGGTGGCCGGCACCACCTGCCTGGTCGGACGGCTCGTGGTCGCGCCCGACCGGCAGGGGCAGGGGCTCGGCACGGCCCTGCTCGCGGCGCTGCACGAGCAGGTGCCGGAGGCGGGCGCGTTCGACCTGTTCACGGGGCATCTGTCGGAGGGGAACCTGCGGCTGTACCGGCGGCTCGGCTACCGCGAGACCCGGCGGGAGCGGATGGACGACCACCTCACCCTGATCCACCTGCGCCGCAGCCCAAACTGATCGTTTCCCCGGGGGCCTGTCCGGTGCCCGACGCCACGGCGTCCGGGCAGGCGGGATCGCGGTGATTCCGGGGGCGAAGAGCTCGCCTCGCGGCCCGTCTCATCACCCAGGACGCCATGACGGCTCCCGAGGGGAGCGCCACCGACCCGAGAGGTGAGCAGTCGCAGACGGGTGACCGGGCAGGGTCCTGGACGTCACCGGCGACGGCAAGGCCGAGGTCGTCGCAGGCGCCCCGGCCCAGAACGGCCGCGCGGGCAGGCCCGTCGTCCTGGGCGGCTCGTCCGGCGGCGTCTTCGCCACCGGCACCCAGGTCTGTGACGCGGACCAGTTCGGTCGCCTTCGGCAAACTCCTGGCCCGGTGAACGCCCGCCCGGACCGGGGCTGGCCGGTCCGGGCGTTGTCAGCCGTTCAGTGATCTCCGCACGGCGGCGTCCACGAGCTGGCGGACCTCCTGCTCGCTGAAGATGTCCGGCAAGGTCAGCCGTTCGACGATGAGCCAGTTCAGGGCGAGGTAGAGCAGGACCACCGAGGTCGAGTCGCCGGGCAGGCCGGACGTCGCGTGGTAGCCGATGTTGGCGTCGATGTCCTCGCGGATGCGCTTGGTGAGCACGGCGCGCAGCTCAGGGCGCCGGGTGGACTCCAGCCGCAGTTCGAGCAGCGCCAGGTAGCCGGAGTTGAAGGCGGTGACCCGGTCCACCAGCTCGTGCATGAGCTCGGCGTAGCGGGTCTCGTCCTGCACGCCCTCCTGGCCGCGGGCGAGCGTGGCCTCGTCGGGCAGCAAGCGTTCGTAGATGCGTCCGCCGACCTGGGTGAACAGGTCGTCGCGGTTGGCGAAGTAGTTGGAGGCCGTGCCGGGGGGCACCGCCGCCTCGGCGTCGACGGCCCGGAACGTCAGCCCGCGCGCTCCTTCCCTGGCCAGCACCTCGATGGCCGCGTCGATCAGCGCCTGCCTCCGCTCGGGGTTCTTCCGCACTTGACACCACTCCAGACGTAGTACTATGTTCAAACCACTTCAGTCATAGTACTACAGCAGGAGTTGCTCCGAATGCGAAAGCTGGTCTACTACGTCGGCGTCTCCCTCGACGGCTACATCGCCGGGCCCGGCGCCGAGTTCGACTTCTACCCCGTGTCCGCCGAGATGGCCGACTGGATCAACACCCGCTATCCCGAGACGCTGCCCACCCACATCCGCAGGCTCGTCGGCCTTGAGGGCGTGCCCAACAAGGTGTTCGACACCCTGGTGATGGGCCGCGGCACCTTCGAGCCGGCCCTGGAGGTGCCCACCACCAGCCCGTACTCCCATCTGCGCCAGTACGTCGTCTCCAGCACGCTGACGATCGACGACCCCACGGTGCACGTGGAGAACGGTGACCCGATCGAGCTCGTCCGGCGGCTGAAGGCCGAGGACACCGGCATGGACATCTACCTCTGCGGCGGCGGCAAGCTCGCCGGCTCCCTGCTCCCGGAGATCGACGAGATCATCCTCAAGCGCTACCCCGTGGTGGCCGGGGCGGGCATCTCCATGTTCGCCGGCCGGTTCAGCCCCACCCTGTTCACCCCGACCAGGCGCGAGTCCTTCGACAACGGCGCCCAGGTCACCTGGCTCACCCGCGCCTGACACCCACCCCCAAAGGAGGAAAAAAGTATGCAGATCAAACTTCCCGCCACGATCACCCAGGCCAAGTCCGACCAGCAGGCCCGCTCTCCGCACCGGCACGACCAGCCGGCGCGCGACCTCAAGCCCACGGGCCGGGCCAACCCCTCCCGCCGTCCGACCGCCGCGCCGCGCCGCGGCGGGTACTGAGCGAGCCGGCGGGATGACCGGGTACGCCGGGATGGGTAGTCTTTTCCGGTGCTGAAGATTGGGCTCACCGGCGGCATCGGCTCCGGCAAGAGCGAGGTGTCCAGGCGGCTGTCGGCCAGGGGCGCCGTCGTCATCGACGCCGACAAGATCGCGCGAGAGGTGGTCGAGCCCGGCACGGTGGGGCTGTCCCGGGTGGTGGCCGCGTTCGGGGAAGGGGTGCTGCGCCCCGACGGCTCGCTGAACCGGGAGCGGCTGGGCGCGGTGGTCTTCGCCGACCCCGACCGGCTGGCCGCGCTCAACGCGATCGTGCATCCGCTGGTGGGGGAGCGGGTGGCCGAGTTGCAGGGCCAGGCGGCCGACGACGCGATCGTGGTCTACGACGTGCCGCTGCTCGTGGAGAACAAGCTGGCCCCCATGTACGACGTGGTGATCGTGGTCGACGCGGCCGACGAGGTGCGGATCCGGCGCCTGGCCGACCACCGCGGCATGCCGGAGGCCGACGCCAAGGCCCGCATCGCCGCCCAGGCGAGCCGGGAGGACCGCCTGGCCGCCGCCGACCTGGTGATCCCCAACGAGGGCTCCCTCGACGACCTGGAGGCCCGGGTCGACGAGGTCTGGCACGAGCTCGTACGCCGCGCCGCCCGCGGATAGTAGTCACCCGCCTGCGGTCAGAAGGGCGAGTCGAGCGGCACCTGACTCACCTCCGGCAGGTACGGATCCAGCTCCCCCAGCTCGAACCGTGACATCCCGATGACGTGCCAGAACTGCCCGCCGGGCTCGCCGTGCACCTTGTACCGCCCGTCCGGCGCCAGGGCGGCCCAGCCCTCGGGCAGCCCCAGCAGCGTCGCCCGCCGCTCCCCGCCCTCCCAGAGGATCACCACGCCGTCGTCGCCGGCGCTGGCCAGCAGGTCGGACGTGGGGCTGTAGGCCACCGACCACACCCGGCGCGCGTGCCCGGTGAGGGTGTGCAGCAGCTGCCCGGTCGCGGTCTCCCACACCCGCACGGTCATGTCGTCGCCGCCGGTCGCCAGGTGGCGGCCCGTGGCGTCGAAGGCCAGGCTCCACAGCCGGCCTTCGTGCTGGGTGAGCGTGTGCGCCAGGCGCGGCTGCCAGGGCTGCCCGGGCCGCAGCTCCCACACCAGCGCGCGGCCGTCGTTGCCGGCGCTGGCCAGGTAGCGGCCGTCGGGGGAGAAGGCCACGGAGTACACCCGGTCGGTGTGGCCCTCCAGCGTCGCCACCCGGCCGCCGGAGGAGACGTGCCACAGGCGGACGAGCTTGTCGTCGCAGCCGGTGGCCACGTAGTCGCCGAGGGGGCTGAAGGCGATCGAGCGCACCCGCCCCCGGTGGTCGACCAGGTCGACGGCCATGCGGCCGGTCGGCCGGTACCAGATCTTGACGCTGTCGTCGTCGTTGGCGGTGGCCAGCATGTTGCCGTCGGGGCTGAACGCCTCGGCCCACACGTGGTCGGTCTCGGCGTGCAGCTCGCGCTCGTAGTCGCCGGTGGTGGCGTTCCAGAAGTGCACGCCGCCGTCGTTGCTGGAGGTGGCCAGCACCGGGCCGGCGGGCGAGAACAGCGCGGAGATCAGCCGGTCGGCGGCTGCGGGAGTTCACCGGCACCGCC
>NZ_JBSFGJ010000134.1:0-21001 GCF_053596515.1 Nonomuraea sp. NPDC001684 | reverse complement strand
GAACGGCCTTACACCCCCCGCGGAGGTTGGACGGTGTTGAAGAAACCCAGGCGGCTGACTCCCTTACCGCCGCTCGTCGTCCTGTTGCTGACATCCACGGCCCTCGTGCCGCTTCCCGCGCGGGCCGCCCCGCCCGCGCCCGCCAAGGCGCAGGCGGCGGTCGCCTGCCCGGACGAGATGCCCACCGAGATCTCCGCCCGGCTGGCCGCCGCGGTCTGCGGCAAGCGGATCAGGGCGGCCTCGCTGACCACCGAGACCGACGAGTTCTTCGTCAACCCGGCCGGCACGGTCACCCAGGAGCACCGCTACCGCCCGGTCCGGGTCAAGCGGGGCGAGGCGTGGGTGCCCGCCGACCCGACGCTCGCGGCGGGCCAGGACGGCACGGTCGCGCCGAAGGCCGCAGCGGTCTCCTACAGCTTCTCCGGCGGCGGCGACGGCCCGCTGGTCACCGCCGCCGAGCGGGGCACCCGCCTCACGCTCGGCACGCCGCTCGGCGCCCTGCCCGAGCCGGTGCTGGACGGCGCCACCGCCACCTACCCCGACGTGCTGCCGGGCGTGGACCTGGTGCTGACCGCGGACGTGGACGGCTTCGCCGAGAAGCTCGTCGTCAAGACCCGGCAGGCCGCGGCGAACCCGGCGCTGAAGGAGCTGACGTTCGCCACGTCGGTGAAGAAGGGCGAGGTCAGGACCGACAAGCACGGCAACGTCTCGATCCTCGACGCCGAGGGCGAGCCGGTGTTCGGCTCGGCGGCGCCGGAGATGTGGGACGCCGCCACCGAGTCGGCCATGACCCGCAACCCGGCCACCCCGGCGCTGGCCGCCCAGCCGGGCCGGCGGGCCAGGATGGGCGTGCGGCTGTCGGGCCGCGAGCTGCGCGTCACCCCCGACGCCGCGCTGCTGGCCGACCCCGCCACGGTCTACCCGGTGACGATCGACCCGAGCTTCACCTCGGCCAAGTCCGGCTGGACGTACGTGGACTCGGCCTATCCCACCAGCGCGTACTGGAACTCGGCGAACGACGCGACGGCCGGCACCAGCAACGGCGGCGGCTACAAGCGGCGCTCGTTCTTCAACATGGGCCTGTCGGGCCTGGCCGGCAAGCACATCACGGCGGCCACGTTCAACATCAAGGAGACGTGGGCCTGGTCCTGCTCGGCGCGGAACGTCGAGCTGCACAGGACCGCGGCCGTCGGCTCGGGCACGACGTGGAACAACCAGCCCGCCTCGAACCTGAACATCGGCGCCAAGAACGTCGCCTACGGCTGGTCGTCGGCCGGTCAGGGCGGCGCGTCGAGCTGCCCGGCGGCCTGGGTCGGCTGGGACGTCACCAGCGCGGTGCAGAGCGTGGTGAGCGCGAACGGCACGTCGGTCACCTTCATGGTCAAGGCCGGCAGCGAGACCGACAACTACTACTGGAAGCGCTTCGCCAACAACCCCAACATCGCGATCACCTACAACTCGCTGCCGGGCACGCCGTCGGCCCTGGCCGTCGCGCCCTGCTCGGTGTGCGCCAGCCCGGCCGTGGTGGGCGCGGCGCAGCCGACGCTGTCGGCCAAGGTGAGCGACGCCGACGGGCAGGCGCAGCGGGCCGACTTCGAGATCTGGACGGCCGACCACGCGACCAAGGTGACCGGCGGCTCGGCCGCGAACGTGGCGAACGGCGCCACCGCCTCCTGGAAGGCCGGCACGGCCCTGGCGAGCACGTCGTACGCCTGGCGGGTGCGCTCGCACGACGGCGCCGACTACGGCCCCTGGTCGGCGTGGTTCGCCTTCACGGTGGACGCCGCCCCGCCGCCCGCCCCCGAGGTGTCCTCGAACGACTACCCGCAGGACGCCTGGGCCAAGGGCTCGGGCCAGGCCGGCCAGTTCACCATCACGCCGGCCTCGGCCGACGCGTCCTCGGTGTTGTGGTCGTTCGACGGCGGCGCCCAGCAGTCCGCCGCCAATTCCGGCGCGCCGCACACGGTGAGCTGGACGCCCCCCGCCGACGGCCCGCACACGCTCAAGGCGTGGGTCAAGGACAAGGCGGGCAATCTGTCGGAGGCGACGACGTACGCGTTCAACGCGGGCGGCTCGGCGGTCACCTCGCCCAAGGACGGGCAGTCCACCGCCCGCCGGACGGTCCTGTCGGCCACCGGCAGCGCGGGGCTGAGCGCGGTCGCCTTCTCCTACCGGCGCGGCGAGGCCGACTCCTGGCACCAGGTGCCGGCGGCCGACGTGCGCAGGAAGTCCGACGGCTCGGCGGTCGCCTGGCCGGTGGCGATGAGCGCGGGCGCCTCGCCCGAGCTGGTCTGGGACACCACGCACACGCTGACCGAGGACGGCTCGATCGAGATCAGGGCCGAGTTCGTCACCTCCTCGGGCACGGCCGCCTCCCAGCCGGTGGACCTGGTCGTGGACCGGGACGGCGAGGGCGCCTCCACCCAGCCGGTCGGCCCCGGCTCGGTCAACACGCTGACCGGCGACTTCAGGATGGCCGCCACGGACGCCAACGTGTACGGCATCGGCCTGATGCGCTCGTTCTCCTCGCGTGACCCGCGCAAGGGCCCGGCGCTGCCCGGCGTGGCGGCGATCTTCGGCACCGAGTGGACGCCGACCGGGCTCGCCCAGTCGGGTCAGGGCACGTTCGCCCAGCTGCGGGCCACCTCCGCCACCTCGGTCGAGCTGAGCGGCGAGGGCTCGGCGGTGGCCTTCACCAAGAACGCCGACGGCTCGTACGAGCCGCAGCAGGACGCGGCGAGCCTGAAGCTGACCTTCGACGCCGCGGCCGACCGCTACACCCTGTCGGACACGAACTCGGCCGAGCGCACGGTGTTCGCGAAGGTGGACGCCGCCGCGCCGATCTACCTGGTGCGGGCGGTCTACCCGGCCAGCGGCAAGGGCAGCACGGCGTTCGTGTGGCAGTCGGTGACCGGCTCGGACGGCAAGGCGCTGGCCCGGCCGGTCAAGATCATCGCGCCGTCGTACACGCAGGCCGACTGCGACGTGGACACGCTGGCGAGCCTGCCGCAGGGCTGCCGCCTGATCAAGCTGGACTACGCCACGACCACGACCGCGGGCGCGCAGCTCGGCGACGTGGCCGGGCAGGTCAAGGCGATCAGCCTGTGGGAGGGCGGCGCGAGCGCGCCGCTGGGCCTGTCGGAGTACCGCTACGACGACCTGGGCCGCCTGCGCGAGCAGTGGAACCCGGCCACCCCCGACATCAGGACGCGCTACGACTACGACCTCGGCGGCCGGGTGAACCGCTACACCCCGCCCGGCGAGCTGCCGTGGACGTTCAGCTACGGCAAGGCGGGCAACGCCGACACCGCCGCGGACGGCATGCTGCTCGCGGTCTCCCGCCCGACGCTGCGGCCCGGCACGCCGAGCGAGACGAACGGCACCGCGGTCACGTCGGTGGTCTACGACGTGCCGATCAGCGGGACGGGGGCGCCCTACGGGATGAGCGAGACGGCCACGGCCGCCTGGGGGCAGAGCGACTCCCCGGTGGACGCGACCGCGATCTTCCCGGCCGACCAGGTGCCGGCCAACCACACCGGGCGCGGCGGCCTGGCCGCCTCCGACTACGGCCGGGCCACGATCACCTACCTGAACGCCTCCGGGCAGACGGTCAACCGGGTGGAGCCCGGCGGCGCGGTCTCCACCAGCCAGTACGACGCGCAGGGCAACACGGTGTTGTCGCTGTCGGCCGGCAACAGGGCGCTCGCCCTGGCCCAGACGCCGGACGCGGGCGCCGAGCTGACCCGGCTCGGGCTGCTCAACGCCTCGCCCGCGGACCGGGCGCGGCTGCTGGCCGAGGAGTCCGCCTACAGCTCCGACGGGCAGCGGATGGTCTCCGAGCTGGGCCCGCTGCACCTGGTCACGCTGAACGGCACGCAGGTCGCGGCCAGGAAGCACACGGTCAACACCTTCGACGAGGGCCGGCCGGCCGACGCCAAGGTGTCGAACCTGGCCACGACGGTGGCGGTGGGCGCGTACGTGCCCGGCGCGACCTCGGACGCCGACGTGCGCACGAGCCGGACGTACTACGACTGGAACACCGGCAAGAGCGTCAAGACCGTGGAGGACCCCGGCGGCCTGGCGATCACCAAGACCACCACGTACGACTCCGACGGCCGGGTGGTCGCCACCACGATGCCGAAGTCGTCGGGCGACGACGCGGGCACCACGACCAGCGAGTACTACACGGCCGACGGCGCCGGCGCGTGCGGCGGCAAGGCCGAGTGGGCCGGGCAGCTGTGCCGGACGAGGTCCAAGACGGGCGTCGGCGACAGCGGCACCCGTCCGGCCGAGCTGGTCACCAAGGTGTACGCCTACGAGCCCGGCGGCCGCGTGTCGTCGGTGACCGAGACGGCCAACGGGGTGACCAGGACCACGACGACCACGTACAACCCGGCGGGCGACATCGTGAAGACCGTCGTGTCCGGCGGGGCCGGGACGGCGGTGCCCGAGGTGAGCACCACCTACGACGCGGCCGGGCGCGGGGTCAGGACCACGGCCTCCAACGGCACCTCGATCATCCGTGAGTACGACGCGCTGGGCCGTCAGACGTCCTACACCGACGCCGACGGCGGCGTGACCAGGGTCGAGTACGACGCCCTCGACCGCATCACCAGGAAGACCGACGGAGCGCCCTCGACGGTCACCTACGCCTACGACGACGTGCGCGGCGCGCTGGCCACCATGACCGACTCGGTGGCCGGGACGTTCACCGCCACGTACACCGTCGACGGCTCGATCAGTCACGAGAGCCTGCCGGGCGGCCTGTCCTACGACCTGGCCCGGGACCCGTCCGGCGCGCCGGTCTCGCGGGTCTACCGGACGGCGGCGGGGACGCGGCTGCTGGACGACTCGGTGACCTGGTCGATCCACGGCCAGCAGGTGAGCCACAACGGGCTGTCCGCCCAGAAGATCGGCTACGACAAGCTGGGCCGGATCGCCTCGGTGGACGACACCGTGAGCGGCCTGTGCTCGCGCCGGGCCTACGGCTACGACGCCAACTCCAACAGGACGGGGCTGACCACGAGCGCCTGCGACGGCTCGGGGGCGGTCACCGAGAACCACGCCTACGACGGCGGCGACCGGCTGGCCGACGCCGGCTACGAGTACGACGCCTACGGCCGCACCACGGCCACGCCGGCCGGGCTGAAGGCGGAGTACTACACCACCGACCTGGTCCGGCAGATGACGTCGGGGGCGGTGCGGCAGTCGTACACGCTGGATCCGGAGCTGCGCCGCAACACCACCACGCTGGAGCAGCTGTCCGGCGGCACGTGGAGCGCGGCCGGCAAGCGGGTCGAGCACTTCGACGCCGACGACGACACGCCCGCCTGGGTCGTGGAGGGCGGCGCGGTCACCAGGAACGTGCACTCCATCTCCGGCGGCCTGGCCGCGGTCACCTCGGCGACCGGCGACGTGCGGCTGCAGCTGACGAACCTGCACGACGACATCAACGTGGTCTACGCCGACGGCGTGCCGCTGGCGCTGGACTTCGACGAGTTCGGCAACCCGCGCGCCGGTCAGCCCGCGATGCGCTACGGCTGGCACGGCGCGGCCGAGCGGGCCGCCGACACCCCCGACGGCACGATCCTCATGGGCGTGCGGCTCTACCAGCCCAAACTGGGACGGTTCCTGCAGACCGACCCGGTGGAGGGCGGCAGCGCCAACGCCTACGACTACGCCAACCAGTCGCCGACCTCCAACGCCGACCTGGACGGCAAGAAGTGGTACTGGTGCACCAACTTCTGGCACTTCGCCTTCAACCACTGCGGCGTCAGCTACGCCTACTACCACGGCAGCTGGCGTTACGTGCACTGGAAGAAGACGCCGGCCGGCTGGTGGGTGCGCGGCGTGTACTACGACTACTGCACCAAGTCACCCGACAAGCCGCTCGGCTACGACTTCCGCCAGGCGTGCATGATGCACGACTACGGGTACGCCCTGCGCAACATGGGGTATATCCACAGCAAGTACCAGGTGGACTACATCTTCTATTACGTCCTGTACTGGGGCGTCTGCTCCCACTACTTCTTCAAGGGGACATGTCGCAGCATCGCGTACGCGTACTTCCTTTCGGTGGTCGCCTTCGGCCACCCGTGACCTAGGATGAGCCACCGGCGGGAGCTACCACGAAAGGCTCCCGCCGGTGCCTTTTTCTCCCGGTCGGCGCAGGGTTGACGGGAGTCGGACGTTGATGCACATTGAAGCAGCTTTGATCTTCCTTGTGCACCAACGTCCTTGCGGGGAGCGCGATGGAGTTCGCCGTACTTGGGCCGCTTCACGTCTCGGATGACCAAGGGCCGCTGCCGCTCGGCGTCGGCAAGCAGCGCACCCTGCTGGCCGAGCTCCTGTGCCGGGCCGGCCGCCCGGTCTCCCCCGCCACGCTCGTCGAGGCCCTGTGGGAGCAGCGCCCGCCGCGCACCGCCGCCGACAACCTGCGCCTGTACGTGCACCAGCTCCGCCGGACGCTCGGCCAGGACCGCATCACCCGCACCGACGCCGGCTTCGTCCTGGCCGTGCACCCCGGCGAGCTGGACGCCGAACGCTTCGAGACCCTGGCCGGCCGCGGCGGCGACGCGCTGTCCGGCGGCGACCACGAACAGGCCGCCACGCTGCTGCGGCAGGCGCTGGAGTTGTGGCGCGGGCCCGCCTACGCGGGGCTGAACCTCACCGCCGGACTGCGCGACCACGCCCGCCGCCTGGAGGAGGAGCGCCTGGCGGCCCTGGAGCACCGGATCGAGGCCGACCTGGCCCGAGGCCTGCACGCCGTGCTCATCGCGGAGCTGACCGAGCTGGTCGCCGAGCACCCGCTGCGCGAACGCCCGCGCCGCCAGCTCATGCTCGCCCTGGCCCGGTCGGGACGGCAGGCCGAGGCGCTGGCCAGCTACCGCGAGGCCCGCCGGGTGTTCGCCGCCGAGCTGGGCCTCGACCCCGGCGCCGAGCTCAACCGCCTGCACCAGGCCATCCTCACCGGCACCCTCGACCCGACCCCCGGCGGCGCCGGTGGCGCCGCCGGGCCCGCGGCGCGCTCCCCCGCCCAGCTCCCGACCGACATCTCCGACTTCACCGGACGCGGCGAGCAGCTCGCCCAGCTCACCGCCCTGCTCGGCGACGAACCGCCGCAGGGCCCCGGCCAGGTGCGGGTGTGCGTGATCGCGGGCATGGGCGGCGTCGGCAAGACCACGCTGGCCGTGCACGCCGCGCACCGCATCGCCCGCCACTACCCCGACGGCCAGCTGCACACCAACCTGCACGGCGCCGAGGCCAGCCCCGCCGACCCCGGACAGGTGCTGGCCGCCTTCCTCACCGCGCTCGGCGTGCCGCGCTCCACGCTGCCCGAGAGCGTGGACGAGCGGGCCGCGCTGTTCCGCAGCAGCCTGGCCGAGCGGCGCATGCTGATCGTGCTCGACAACGCCGCCTCCGAGCAGCAGGTGCGCCCGCTGCTGCCGGGCACGTCCGGCTGCGCCGTCATCATCACCAGCAGGGCCAGGCTGAGCGGCCTGTCCGGCGCGGCCCTGATCGAGCTGTCGGTGCTGCACCTGCGGCAGGGCGTGCGCCTGCTGGCCAGGATCGCCGGCGCCGGGCGGGTGGAGGCCGAGCCGGAGGCGGCGGCGGAGATCGTCCGGCTCTCCGACGGGATCCCGCTGGCCGTACGGGTGGCCGGGGCCCGGCTGGTGGCCCGGCCGCACTGGCCGCTGACCCGGCTGGCCGGGCAGCTCAAGGACGAGCGGCGGCGGCTCGACCAGTTCGCGACCGGCGACCTGGCGGTCCGGGCGAGCCTGGCGCTCAGCTACGTGGGGCTGGAACCGGCCGCGCGGCGGGCCTTCCGGCTGCTCGGCACGCTGGAGGCGCCCGACTTCGCCGGATGGGTGGCGGGCGCGCTGCTGGACCTGCCCGTGCCGGTGGGCGAGGAGCTGGTGGAGTCGCTGGTGGACACCCAGCTCGTGCTGATCAGCGGCGTCGATCCGGCCGGGCAGCCGCGCTACCGCTTCCACGACCTGGTCCGCCTGTACGCCCGCGAACGTGCCGAGCTGGAGGACCGGCCCGAGGCGGTCGCGGCGGCGCTCGGCCGGGCCTTCGGCGGCTGGCTGGCGCTGGCCGAACAGGCGACCGAACGCGTCCAGGGCAGCTCCTCGGCCATCATCCACGGCTCGGCCCCGCGCTGGAGCTCGCCCGACGGCACGCCGCTGGAGATCCGGCAGGACCCGATGGCCTGGTTCGACACCGAGCGCACCGCGCTGGTCGCGGCGATCCGCCAGGCGTGCGCGCTCGGCCTGGCCGAGGTCGCCTGGGACACCGCCTGCTGCGCCGAGCGCTACTTCGACGTGAGCGGCCTGTTCGACGACTGGCGGGCGCTGCACGAGCGGGTGCTGGCCGCCTGCCTGGCCGCCGGCGACCGGCTGGGCGAGGCGGTGATCCGGCGCGGCCTCATGCACGCCACCACCTGGACCGAGACCGGCGGCGCCATGGCCGCCCAGTACGACGGCGCCGAACGCCTGATCGCCATGTTCACCGAGCTGGACGAGCGGCGCGGCCTGTCCGACGCGTACGTGCTGCGCGCCTGGGGCGAGGCGGCCAGGGGCGACATGGCACAGGGCCTGCGCTCGGGCCGCATCGCGCTGGAGCTGGCCGAGCGCAGCGGCCACCAGGGCGGCGAGGCCAGGGCGCACGTGTGCATGGCCGTCGCCTACGGCACCAGGGACATCAGGATGGCCATCGTCCACCTGCTGCGCGGCCTCGACCTGGCCACCAAGCTCGGCAACCCCCGCTTCGAGGCCACGACCCTGCAGTTCCTCGGCCTGGCCCACGCCCACGCCAAGGAGTTCGAGGCCGGGCTGGAGTACATGGTGCGGGCGCTGGCCATCTACCGGCAGATCCGCGACCCGCTGCTGGAGACGATGGGCCTGGTCGCCCTGGCCAAGCTGTACGCCGGCCACCACGACCCGCGGGCCAGGGCGGTCGCCGAGGCGGCCGAGCTGCTGAGCCGCTCCCACCGGCTGGCCCACCACCGGGCCGACGCGCTGTGGGTGCTGGGCGGGGTGGACCTGGCCGAGGGCCGGGTGAAGGAGGCCGTCGCGCACCTGGAGGAGTCGGTGAACCTGTGGCGCGCGCGGGGCTGGCAGGAGTTCCTGGCGGGGGCGCTGGACAGCCTGGCCGAGGCGTACACGGCGGCGGGCGACCCGGCGGCGGCGGCCGCGGCCCGGCGGGAGGCTCGCTCGCTTGCCGGTTCTCCTCAGACGGGTTGAGTATCCGAGCGCTCGTGTCCCCGCCCCCGCCGCGGGCATGCTGGCCGTCAGGACCAGTGTGAGGAGAGAGATGCCGCGTTCCGCCCTGCTGTGGGCCGTGATCCTGATCGCCGGAGGCGTCGCCGCCGTGGCCGTGTGCGTGCTCACCGCGCCCGCGGTCGCGCCCGGCGCGCCGAAGGACGTCCTGGACTCCCCGGCGCTTGTGCCGGCCTTCGCCGCGCTGGCGGTCCTGGCCGGGCTGGCCGCGTGGGCCGTCCCGCATCCGTTGTGGGGGGCCGTCGCCGCCGCGCCGTTCTTCGTGCACTTCGCCGCCGGGGTGGTGAGCGAGCTGCGCGGGGGCGGGCAGGGGTTGTGGCCGGTCGGGCTGATGTTCCTGGTCGGCCTGACGTTGCTGCCCCTGGCCGCCTCGCTCGTCACGTCGCTGATCGCCAGATCCCGCTGAGCCCCACGGCGACCGTACTGCGTACGGTACGATCGCCTACCCGCTCCCCATTTGATGTGACAAGAAGGGATTCCGTGGCCACCAGCGCCAAGTCCGACGCCGTACGCACCCGATCCGCCGATCACACCGCCGCCGACAGCCACGACGTCATCCAGGTACGCGGCGCCCGCGAGAACAACCTCACCGGCGTCGACCTCGACCTGCCCAAGCGCCGCCTCACCGTGTTCACCGGCGTGTCCGGCTCGGGGAAGTCCTCGCTCGTCTTCGACACGATCGCCGCGGAGTCCCGGCGGCTGATCGACGAGACGTACACCACGTTCGTCCAGAACTTCATGCCGAGCCTGGCCCGTCCCGACGTGGACTCGCTGCGGAACCTCAGCGCGGCGATCATCGTGGACCAGGAGCGGATGGGCGCCAACGCCCGCTCGACCGTGGGCACCGCCACCGACACCTACACGATGCTCCGGATCCTGTTCAGCCGGCTGGGCTCCCCCCAGGTGGGGCCGCCGTTCGCGTTCAGCTTCAACCGCGCCGAGGGCATGTGCCCCGAGTGCGAGGGGCTCGGCAAGGTCGCCGGCGTCGACGTCGACGAGCTGGTGGACCGGGACAAGTCGCTGAACGAGGGCGCCATCAAGATCCCCGGGTACGCGGTGGACACCTGGTACTGGCAGATCATGGTCGGCTCGGGCCTGTACGACCCCGACACCAAGCTGCGCGACTTCACCCCCGAGCAGTGGGCGGACCTGCTCGACAAGCCCGCCACGAAGATCAAGTACGGCACCAGCAACTTCACCTACGAAGGGCTGGTCACCAAGGTCAAGCGCCAGTACCTGGCCAAGGACCGCGAGTCGATGCAGCCGCAGGCCCGCGCCTTCGCCGACCGGGCGCTCAAGCTGACCGGCTGCACCGCCTGCGGCGGCTCCCGCCTGAACGAGGCCGCCCGGTCCTCCCGCATCGACGGCCGCAACATCGCCGACTGCTCGGCCATGCAGATCAACGACCTGGCCGAGTTCGTCAAGGGCATCGGCGACCCGAGCGTCGGCCCGGTGCTCCAGGGGCTGCGCGACACGCTGGACTCGCTGGTCGAGATCGGCCTCGGCTACCTCAGCCTCGACCGCGAGTCCGGCACGCTGTCGGGCGGCGAGGCCCAGCGGGTGAAGATGGTGCGGCACCTCACCTCCAGCCTGACCGACGTCACCTACGTCTTCGACGAGCCGACGGCCGGGCTGCACCCGCACGACATCCAGCGGATGAACAACCTGCTGCTGCAGCTGCGCGACAAGGGCAACACCGTGCTCGTGGTCGAGCACAAGCCCGAGGTGATCGAGATCGCCGACCACATCGTGGACCTCGGTCCCGGGGCGGGCACCGGCGGCGGCCGCATCTGCTACGCCGGCGACCTCGACGGGCTGCCCGGCTCGGGCACCCTGACCGGCCGCTACCTCGGCCACCGGGCCGCGCTGCGCGCCTCCGTCCGCCCGGCGAAGGGGCAGCTGGAGGTGCGCGGCGCCACGCTGCACAACCTGCGCGGCGTCGACGTGGACATCCCGCTCGGGGTGCTCACCGTCGTCACGGGCGTGGCGGGCTCGGGCAAGAGCTCCCTCATCCACGGGTACGTGTCCGGCCGCGAGGGCGTGGTGGTCGCCGACCAGTCGCCGATCCGCGGGTCGCGGCGCAGCAACCCGGCCACGTACACGGGCGTGCTCGACCCCATCCGCACGGCGTTCGCCAAGGCCAACGGGGTCAAGCCGGCCCTGTTCAGCGCGAACTCCGAGGGCGCCTGCCCGGCCTGCAAGGGCATCGGCCTGATCTACACCGAGCTGGCGATGATGGCCGACGTGGCCTCGGTGTGCGAGGCGTGCGAGGGGCGCCGGTTCACGCCGGAGGTGCTGACGTACCGGCTGCGCGGCAAGAACATCAGCGAGGTGCTGGAGATGCCGGTGGCCGAGGCGCGCGCGTTCTTCCCGAGCGGCCAGGCCAGGACGATCCTCGACCGCCTCGACTCGGTCGGCCTGGGCTACCTCGGGCTCGGCCAGCCGCTCACCACGCTGTCGGGCGGCGAGCGCCAGCGGCTCAAGCTGGCCATCCACATGGCCAGGAACGGCACCACGTACGTGCTGGACGAGCCCACCACCGGCCTGCACCTGGCCGACGTGGACCAGCTCCTGGCCCTGCTCGACCGGCTGGTGGACGACGGCAACACGGTCATCGTCATCGAGCACCACCAGGCGGTGATGGCCCACGCCGACTGGATCATCGACCTGGGTCCCGGGGCGGGCCACGACGGCGGCCAGGTGGTGTTCACCGGCACCCCGGCCGAGCTGGTGGCGAAGGGCGACTCGCTCACCGCCGTGCACCTGCGCGACTACGTGGGACAGGCGTAGCGCGACGCCCCCCCGGGCCATCGGGCTCGGGGGCCGCGGCGTCAGCCCTGCCTCACACGGCCAGGCGGGCGAGGATGCGGGCGAACTCCGGCGGCGGGGCCACCACCAGCCTCGTCTGCCCCTGCTGCAACACGATGTCGGCCTTGATCAGCGTCAGCCGTCCCTGGTGCCACCAGTAGACCTGCGCGCTCAGCCCGCCGGTGCGGGCCGCGTGCACCCGCAGGCGTTCGATGGCGCGCACCACCCCGATGCCGTCCACCGGGCGCACCAGCACCGTGTACGGGTCCGGCAGCACCACCAGCACCCCGTCGGCGGGCACCGTGAGGTGGTCGCCGAGCCAGCGCAGGTGCGTGGCGGCCGACGGGTGGGCGCCGGTCAGCCGGGTCACCGGCGTGCCGCCCAGCTCGATGCGCTCGACCTGCAGCCGCTCGGCCCGCCGGACGTTCGCCACGGCCAGGTCGAGCGCCTGAGCCGTCGGGACGGGCCAGCAGCCGGCCTCCTCGGGCCGCACCAGGCGGGAGCCGACGGTCAGCAGCTCCACCAGGTCGGCGTTGAGGTGCCGCCCCACCACCCGGGTCAGGTCGGGGACCTCGTCCACCGCCTCGACCCGGGTGCGCAGCAGGGGCGCGGCCTGGTCGAGGTCGCAGGCATCGTAACGCTCGTCGGCGGTGGCCAGGGCGTGCGCGAGGTGCTCGGAGACCAGCACCGGCCAGTCCTCCCTGGCCCGGCGCCCGGCCTCGCGGCGCAGCCCGGTCAGCCTCACCACCAGCTCCGCGACGCCGTCGCCGCGCAGGGTCAGCGACGCGCCGTCACGGGCGAACTCGCACACGAACCCCAGGGACTCCGCGACGAGGCCGAGCAGGGAGTCGAGGTCGACGTCCTCGATCGGCCGGCGGGAGGGCTCCCGGTCACGCCTGAAGAAGCTCACACACCGTCCCCTCTGTCGGATTCGTCCCTTTAGGTGTCTTCCTACCTTGCCTGCTCGCCGTCGCGGAACGGACCAGCCAGGGAGCACGATTCGGTATCGATAACCCCAAGCTCCCCCAGCCACACGCTCATCTGTGGTGACCCGTGCCCCACCGGAAGCCCGGCCACCACGGGCACCCCGAGCGGCGCCAGCCGGTCGGCCAGCACCGGGTACGGATCGCCGCAGTCCACCCACGACCCGAGCGCGATCCCCCGCACGCCGTCGAACGCCCCGGCCTGCAGCAGCTGCGTCAGCATCCGGTCGATCCGGTACGGCTCCTCCCCGATGTCCTCCAGCAGCACCAGCTTGCCGTCGAACGAGGGCTGGTACCGGGTGCCGCACATCGAGGCCAGCAGCGACAGGTTGCCCCCGGTGAGCACGCCCTCGGCCCGTCCGGGCACCAGCACCCGGTCGCCCCGCACGGTCGCGCTCTCCCCGGCCAGCGCCGCCCACAGGCTCTCCCACGAGCGCGGCTCGGGGCCCTGCTCGGCGGCGATCGTGTCGCAGGCCGTCATCGGCCCGTGCAGCGTGGGCACGCCCAGCTCGATCGCGAAGGCGTTGTGCAGGGCCGTGATGTCGCTCGACCCGACCAGCACCTTGGGCCCGGCCGCGCGCATGGCGTCCCAGTCGAGCAGGCCGAGCAGCCGGGCCGCGCCGTAGCCGCCCCGGCCGCAGAACACCACCGACACGGCCGGGTCGCACCAGGCGGCCTGGAGGTCGGCGGCGCGGGCGGCGTCCTGGCCGGCCAGGTAGTCGAGATCCTGGCGGTCGAGCGCGTGCGCCCCCGCCACCACCTTCAGCCCGAGGGCCTCCAACCGCTCGACGCCGCGCTGGAACAGCACGGGTGAGGGCGGCCCCGACGGCATGACGATCGCGACGGTGTCACCTTGCTGCATCGGTCAACTCCTGCACGCCTGGGAGCGCCGGGGCCCGGGTAAGCACCGAAACGCTGATTGGCTCGTTCACCTGCCAAACGGTGTCACACTTGTGGTCCAGTATGCGACTTCCGCCCCACATCCTCGTGGTCAACGGCATCAAGGTCCGCAGGCCCGTCTTCCTGCTCGGCGCCCCGCACTCCGGCGCGGACCTGCTGGCCCGCGCCCTCAAACGCTCCCCGGGCTTCCACGTCACGACGGGCCGCGCGAGCGTGGCGCACGTCGTGTACGCCTTCGCCCGCAAACCGTCCATCGGCCGCACGTCGGGCGCGGTCCGCGTGCTGCGCGACGCGCTGGCCGAGTCCTGGCAGGTCTCCCCGCGCTCGTGCGGGCAGTGCGCCGAGCCGTGCCGGGAGGCGGGCGGCGTGACCGGCAGCGGGCCGTGCGTGGAGCCCGGCGAGGTGACGCGGTTCGGCGACGGCAGCCCCGACCTGCTCTACAGCGCGCCCGTGCTGCTGCAGGCGTTCCCCGACGCCCGGTTCGTCCAGCTCATCAGGGACGGCAGGGACGCCGTCGCCGGCATGCTCGCCGACCCGGCGTGCCTGGCCTGGTTCAAGCCCGCGATGCTCTCCGACAGCACCGAGTTCCCCAACGCCTTCCTCGGCGTCAACAAGGACGAGCACCTCGACCGGTGGAAGGGCATGCCCGCGGCGGGCAAGGCGGCGCTGCGCTGGCGCAGCGCCGTGCGGCTGAGCGCCGAGCTGCGCCGGGAGCTGCCCGAGCGGCAGCTGCTCACCGTCCGCTACGAGGACCTGGCGCTCAAGCCCGCCGACACGCTCGCCGCGCTCACCGAGTTCCTGGAGACGCGGGTGTCCAAGATCGCGCTGTACGGCTCGCGCGTCCCCGAGGTCGGCGCCTGGCGGGCCCGGCTGCGGCCGGCCGACCTGGAGCTGGTGGAGAAGGTCGCCCGGCAGGAGCTCACCCGGCTGGGCTATCTCCCGAGCTGAACTGGGTGCGGTAGAGCTCGGCGTAGTGGCCGCCGCGCGCCAGCAGCTCCTCGTGCCGGCCCCGCTCGGCCACGCGCCCGTCGTGCACGACCAGGATCTCGTCGGCCTCCCTGATCGTGGACAGCCGGTGGGCGATGACCAGCGACGTACGGCCGTGCAGGGCCGTCTTGAGCGCGAGCTGCACGGCCGCCTCGGACTCGGAGTCGAGGTGCGCGGTCGCCTCGTCGAGCACGACCACGCGCGGCGCCTTCAGCAGCAGCCTGGCCAGCGCGAGCCGCTGCTTCTCGCCGCCGGACAGCCGGTAGCCGCGGTCGCCGACGACGGTGTCGAGCCCGTCGGGCAGCCCCTCGACCAGGTCGCCGATCTGCGCGGCCCGCAGCGCGTCGCGGATCTCCTCCTCGCTCGCGCCGGGCCTGGCGTAGCGGAGATTGGCCCCGATCGTGTCGTGGAACAGGTGGGCGTCCTGCATGACGACGCCGACGGTGTCGCGCAGCGAGTCGAGCGTGGCCTCGCGCACGTCGAGCCCGTTGATCCGGACGGCCCCCTCGTCGACGTCGTAGAGCCGGGAGACCAGGGAGGTGATGGTGGTCTTGCCCGCGCCGGAGTGGCCGACCAGCGCGATCATCTCGCCGGGCCGGGCGGTGAAGGAGACGCCCCTCAGCACCTCCTGCGACGGGCCGCCGGAGTCCTGGCGGGCCACCGACTCCAGGGAGGCCAGCGAGACCTCCTCGGCCGCCGGGTAGCGGAAGCGCACGTCGTCGAACTCGATGGTGACCGGGCCCTTCGGCACCGGACGCGCGCCGGGCCGCTCGGCGACCATCGGCTTGAGGTCGAGGATCTCGAAGACGCGGTCGAAGCTGACCAGCGCCGTCATCACGTCGACGTGCACGTTGGACAGGGACGTCAGCGGGCCGTACAGGCGCATCAGCAGGGCGGTCAGGGCCACCAGCGTGCCCAGCTCGAAGGCGCCGCCGACGGCGAGCACGCCGCCGATGCCGTAGACCAGCGCGGTGGCCAGGGCCGCGACCAGGCCGAGGGCGACCCGGAACACCGTGCCGTACATGCCGACGGTCACGCCGACGTCGCGGACGCGCCCGGCGCGGGCGGCGTAGGTGGCCGCGTCGTCCTCGGGCCGGCCGTAGAGCTTGGCGACCATCGCGCCGGCCACGTTGAAGCGCTCGGTGGTGACCGAGCTCATCTCGGCGTCGAGCTGCATCTGCTCGCGGGTCAGCGCGGACATGCGCCGGCCGACGTACTTGGCGGGCACGATAAAGATCGGCAGCAGCACCAGCGCGACCAGCGTGACCTGCCACGACAGCGCCAGCATCGCGCCCAGCACCAGGACCAGGCTGACCACGTTGGACACCACGGACGACAGCGTGCTGGTCAGCGCCCGCTGGGCGCCGATCACGTCGCTGTTGAGCCGGCTGACCAGCGCGCCGGTCTGCGCCCGCATGAAGAAGGCCACCGGCATGCGCTGCACGTGGTCGAAGACCTCGGTGCGCAGGTCGTAGATGAGCCCCTCGCCGATGCGCGCGGAGAACCAGCGCTGCGCCAGCGTCAGCGCGGCGTCGAGGACGGCGAGCGCGGCGATGGCCACGGCCAGGCCGATCACCACGTCGGTGCGGCCGGTCAGGATGCCGTCGTCGATGATCGCCTTCATCAGCAGCGGGTTGGCCACCACGATCACCGCCCCGGCCACCACGAGCAGCAGGAACGCCGCGATCTTCCTGAGGTGCGGGCGCGCGTGCCTGCCGATGCGCCGGACCGTGCCCGGCGCGATGCGCTGCTTGGTCACCGAGCCGTCGCGGCGCAGTGACATCCAGACCTGAGGGCCGAAGCCCCCTCCCATCATCGCCATACGGGGGATCCCTCCTCCTCCCCCGGATTCAGCGTCGCGAGGACCTCCGGCGATTCCGCGATCCGCTCACGGCGAACCGGAGCCCCGCCTCCGGCCGGCCGTCCTAACGCGGGCCGAACAGGGCTTTGATGCGCTTGGCCTGCTCCCTGCCCTCGGCCGCACTCTGCTCCTCCAGGGTGCGCGCCCGCGCCCCCTGGAGGAGGCGCTTCGTCGCCACCGCCGCGTCCCGGTTCGTCGACAGCAGCTCCGCGATCTTGTTCTGTACGGTCTTGTCCAGGTCGCCCCCGGCGACCACCTGCTCCGCGAGGCCGATGCGCATGGCCTCCTCGGCGTACACGTTCCTGGCGGTCAGGCAGATGTCGATCGCCTTGGCCAGTCCGACCAGCTCGACCAGCGGTTTGGTCCCCGTCAGATCCGGGACCAGGCCCAGTGCGGGCTCTTTCATGCAGAAGGTGACGTCGTCGGCCACGATGCGCAGGTCACAGGCGAGCGCGAGCTGGAACCCCGCGCCGATCGCGTGCCCCTGCACGGCGGCGATGGAGACGATCTCCGGGCGGCGCAGCCACAGGAAACCGTCCTGTGCCTGACGTATGCGCTGCTCGAAGGTCTCGCCGTCGGTTGCGGCGGCCGAGCTGAACGAGCCCTGTCCGGGCACTCCCTCCGGTGTGAACATCCGCAGGTCGATTCCTGCCGAGAAGGACGGTCCCTCACCTTTCACGACGACGACGCGCACCTGTTCGGGAAGGCTCTCCCCGATGCGAGCCAACGCCGACCATGTCGCGAACGTCTGGGCGTTGCGCTTTTCCGGCCGGTCCAGCGTGATCGTCGCTATCTCACCGTCCACCTCATGGCGAAGCCCGATCTCCGCCAGCCTTTCGGCAGAGACGTCCTCCGCGTTCCCCCCGCGCTGTGGTGCCTGTGCTTCCGCCATCGCCTGCTCCCTGTGTCCGGTCGCGCACGGGGTGCGCCACCAAGGCTGACCGTCGCGCCCGAGCTTACAGAATATGATTCTGGCTCGGGCGCGACAGCGGCTGACTAGGGACGGGCGGCTGCGGTCGCACGTTCCGAGACAGCCGTCAGCGCTTGGTCTTGCCTCGAGTCGCCCCGCCGCGCCCGCGCAGAGTCACACCGGACTCGCTAAGGATGCGGTGGATGAACCCGTAAGACCGACCGGTCGAAGCGGCCAGGGCGCGGATGCTCTCGCCCTGTGCGTAGCGCTTCTTGAGATCGCCGGCCAGTTTTTCCCGGTCGGCCCCGGTGACCCGGGTGCCCTTCTTCAGTGTCTCGGCCACGAGTACCTCCTGTAGTGCCGGACTTCCGCAGCGTTACTCCGCCATGATCAGTCATTTCAGCGGGATCGGCTACCTACTCCACGGGAAAAGATCCGTACCCACTCAAATTAAGATCAGGCAAGTGCCACAAGATCGGAAAATTCGTCGCTCCACGCGTCTTCAGTTCCGTCAGGCAGCAAGATCACCCTATCCGGTGACAAGGCGTCAACGGCACCCTCGTCATGGGTGACGAGGACGATTGCTCCTGAATACGACCTCAGAGCGTTGAGAACCTGCTCGCGGCTGACCGGATCGAGGTTGTTCGTGGGCTCGTCGAGCAGCAGGACGTTGGCGCTCGACAGCACCAGGATCGCCAGCGCGAGCCGGGTCTTCTCGCCGCCGGACAGGACACCGGCGGGCTTGTCGACGTCGTCGCCGGAGAACAGGAACGAGCCGAGGACCTTGCGCAGCTCGGTGTCGGTGAACTCGCCGCCCGCCGAGCGCATGTTCTCCAGGAGCGTGCGGGAGGGGTCGAGGGTCTCGTGCTCCTGGGCGTAGTAGCCGACCTTCAGGCCGTGGCCGGGCCGCAGCTCGCCGGTGTCGGGGGACTCGATGCCGCCGAGTATGCGCAGCAGCGTGGTCTTGCCGGCGCCGTTGAGGCCGAGGATGACGACCCTGTGACCTCGGTCGATGGCCACGTTGACGTCGGTGAACACCTCCAGGGAGCCGTAGGACTTCGACAGGCCCTCGGCCATGAGCGGCGTGCGGCCGCACGGCAGCGGCTCGGGGAAGCGCAGCCGGGCGACCTTGTCGCTCTGACGCTCCTCCTCGGTGCCGGCCAGCAGGCGGTGGGCGCGGCGCATCATGTCCTGGGCCGCCTTGGCCTTGGTGGCCTTGGCGCGCATCTTGTCGGCCTGGGCCAGCAGGGCGCCCGCCTGCTTCTCGGCGTTGGCCCGCTCGCGCTTCCTGCGCTTCTCGTCGGTCTCGCGCTGGGCCAGGTAGGCCTTCCAGCCGACGTTGTAGTGGTCGATCACCGAGCGGTTGGCGTCGAGGTGGAGGACCTTGTTGACCGTGGCTTCAAGAAGGCCGACGTCGTGACTGATGATCACCAAGCCACCTTGATGAGAGCGCAAAAAATCACGAAGCCACCCGATTGAGTCCGCATCTAGGTGGTTTGTCGGCTCGTCGAGAAGGAGAGTTTCCGCTCCGCTGAAAAGAATTCGCGCCAATTCCACGCGGCGCCGCTGACCGCCGGAAAGCGTTTGCAACGTCTGGCCGAGGACCCGGTCGGGCAGGCCGAGGCTGGAGGCGATGGAGGCGGCCTCGGACTCGGCCGCGTAGCCGCCCAGCACGTGCATCTGGTCTTCGAGCCTGCCGTACCGCTTGACGGCCTTCTCGCGGGTGCGCTCGTCGGCGGAGGACATGCCGATTTCGGCCTCGCGCAGCTTGCGCAGGACCTCGTCGAGGCCGCGCGCGGACAGGATGCGGTCGCGGGCCAGCACCTGAAGGTCGCCCGTACGCGGGTCCTGGGGCAGGTAGCCGATGCTGCCGGAGGAGGTGACCGAGCCCGCGGCGGGCAGCGCCTCCCCCGCGAGCACCTTGGTCAGGGTGGTCTTGCCCGCGCCGTTGCGGCCGACCAGACCTATCTTGTCGCCGGGGTTGACCCGGAAGGAGGCGTTCTCGATGAGCAGGCGCGCGCCCGCGCGCAGCTCGATGTCACTGGCGATGATCATATTGGCGGACACTCCCGAGCTAGGAAACGAGGATTGGGCGTGCGACCGCCGGTCAATCGGGAGTATGCATACAGATCAGTGTAGGGCCCCCGTGCCAGGCGCTACCTCTGCTTATAGGGGCTCCAGGTGCCCTCCGGTACGCGTGGGACAGGGGTCGTCAGGCCGGCAGCGCGGTCGCGGCGCCGGCGGCCATCCCGTCGAGCATGAGGTGCAGGTACTTCTCCGGACGGGCGGCCACGGGGGCGGGCAGCCCGTCCGGGTGGCAGGTGAAGACGTTGAGCAGGCTGACGACGTCCTCCCAGGTCACGTCGGGACGCATGCCGCCCTCCGCCTGGGCCCGCCGGACGAGCCCCTGGAGCAGCCCCAGCCAGCGTTCCTTGCTCTCGGCGAACTCCGCCGTGCCCGCGATGGCCTCCTCCGGCAGGTGGGCCAGCGCGGCGGCCAGCGCGACGCGGCCGGGGGCGGCGGCCCACAGCACGAAGCCGCGCAGCGCGCTCCAGGCGTCCCGCTCGCCGTCGACGGCGTGCTCCAGGGCCTCGGCCAGCGACTGGACGTAATGCTCGCCCAGCGCGGCGATGAGCGCCTCCCGGTCGGGGAAGCGGCGGTAGAGGGTGCCGACGCCGACGCCGGCCTGCCGCGCGATGAGCTCCATGGGCGCGTTGACGCCGCGCTCGGCCATCACCCGGGCGGCCGCGTCGAGGATCTTGACCAGGTTCCTTCTGGCGTCCGCGCGCACGTCCCGACCTCCTAAGTGGACGAATTGTTTCCGCTTAGTGTACCGTCCAGGCAAGCGGACGAAGAGATTCCACTTAGGAGGCCATCATGATCGTGATCACCGGCGCGACCGGGTCCATCGGCCGGGCCCTGGTCGCCCAGCTCGCCGGCCAGGACGTGCTCGCGGTGTCACGGACGCCCGCCGACCTGGGCGTACCGCACGCCGTCGGCGACTTCACCCGGCCGGAGACCATCGGCCGGCTGCTGTCCCCCGGCGACCGGCTGTTCCTCAACAGCTCGCCGTTCCCCGGGTTCGCCGAGCGGCTCAACGAGGTCGTCGACCTGGCCGCCGAGGCGGGCGTGGCCCAGATCGTCGAGGTCTCGGTCCGCGACGCCGCCCCCGGCGCCGCGCTCAGCGCCGGGCCCCACGGCGAGGTCGACGAGCACCTGCGGGCCTCCGGCGTGCCGCACGCCGTGCTGCAGCCGACCGGGTTCATGCAGA